>JALXDB010000144.1 GCA_026990615.1 Spirochaetota bacterium | reverse complement strand
TAGTAAAAAATTGATAGGGATAAATATAAATTGATTATAATTTTGTTATATCAAAAAATATCAGAAAACTGTACAGATGAGGAGAAGACAGAAATGAATGTATATTAAAAGGGGCTGCGGTATGATTATATCCAATTTTACAGGAAATTTTAGACTTTACCAGAATCAGGGCAAGTTTATAACTCCCAACGAGACGAGTTTCTTTTTTACAAGCTCTTTTTCCTTATCAGAAAGTTCCATATAATTATTTTTCATATAAGGTGTGGTTCTCCCTGTTAGAGAAACAGCCTCCTTAATGGACGGGATAACTTTTCCGCCGGCCACTTCTATTATTTCAAACAGACCATCAACTGTTCTCTGTTTTTCTATTACTAATGCATAATCCCTTTTTATATAACCACGATACATTTTGACATACGGATCTGCCAGTATGTTTGCTAGTCCGCTAACGACCCCGCTTGCTCCGGCTAAAAATGAATAGGCGTAAAGTCTGTCATCTCCCTGTATCCAGTAGAAGTTCTCTTTTCCAATGGTCCTTATGCCTTTGAGAAAGTTGATAAAATTACCGGAACTATCCTTTATCCCAATTATATTTTCCATCTGCGATAACTCCCTGATCGTATCCAATTCTATCGGGTTATTCGTACACTGGGGAATATTGTACATAAATACAGGATAGGGAGAGTTTTTAACTACAATTCTAAAATGTTCGACAATATCTTTTTGACTTACACTGCAATAAAACGGGGCAACCACCCCCACAAAATCCGGCGATATACCCTCTCTGTAAAAACTTTGAATTTCATCAATAACCAGGTTTGTTGAAGGCCTTAAAGATGCAATACCGACAAACTGCTTATTTTTTACAGTCTCATAAACAACTTTGAATACCATGACCTTTTCTTCTGTTGTAAGAAAAACTCCCTCACCGGTTGTTCCGCACACAAAAAAACCGTCGACACCGCTTTCTGATAGATACTTAACCTGTTTTTCAAGTGATCTTTCATCAATTTTTCCATCTTTATTAAATGGAGTAATTACGGCAGGTATTATTCCTTCTATTCTTTTCTTTTGCATAGTTTTCTCTCAAAATGTATGATTTTTTAAATCTCTCTCGCTTAATCACTCTTTACTGATAACTTTCTTCTAATAAAAGAAACAACAGGAAGCAACCAGACAACAATGGTACCGGCACCAAGAACAGCACTTACAGGCCTCGTAAAAAATTGAGCCACTCCACCCTGAGATTTTATCAGGCTAATCATAAGATTCTGCTCCAGAATAGGACCCAGTATCAATCCCAGAACAATCGGACCAACAGGAAATCCGTTTTCTTCGAGAATAAAACCGACTATCCCCATGACGAGCATAACACCTATATCAAACGGGTTGTTGTTTATTGCATAGGACCCGACGATACACATCAATAAAATTATTGGTATAAGGACATTTTTTGAAACCCTCATGGCATGGCTGCTAACTCTAATTGCAAGAAACCCGAAGGGGATCATCAGTAAGTTTGCAAGAATAAAAACTGTATAAATTGAAACAAGGACATCCGTATACTGATGAAAAATAACAGGCCCAGGTCTCAATCCCTTCAACATAAGAATGCCAATTACAATTGCCGTTACAGAATCTCCCGGGATGCCGAACACAAGGGCAGGTATCCACGCCCCTGCAAGGGCAGAATTATTTGCAACACCTGCATCAACTATCGGTTCTATAGCACCCTTTCCAAACTTTTCAGGATGCTTGGAAAACTTCTTTGCAATCCCATAGGCAAGCCACGCGGCAATATCGGCACCGGCACCCGGCAGTGCCCCAACCAGAATACCAATAATGCCCCCTCTGACAGTGTTTATCTTGTATTTCCAGATAACCTTTAATGCCGGCCCAAGCATTTTGCCCTTCTCAATTTTTGCAAGAGGAGCCTGAAGCTCCTTTTTTCTTACGTTTCTAAAAACTTCAGCCAGACCGAAAAGCCCTATCATTGCGGGAATAAAACTTATACCTCCAAGCAGATTCTGGCTTCCGAAGGTATATCTTGAAAATCCTAGTGTAATCTCTATACCGATTGTCGATAAAAATAGCCCCAGGAGAACAGAAATAAGGCCCTTTAACGGAGAAACGGTCGTTATAAAAGCTGCAGTGCTCAATCCTAAAAGAGCCAGCCAGAAGTACTCATAGCTCGTAAATTGCATGGCGAATTTCATAAGCAGAGGTGCTCCAAGGATAAGGGCTATTGCCCCCATTATCCCTCCAAAAGATGACGATACAACATCAACACCCAGCACCAGTCTCACTTTGCCCTGGAGACCGAGAGTGTATGAGTCCTCTGTGTAAGCCGCAGTGGCCGGTGTTCCCGGCATTCTGACTATAGCAGCAGGTATATCACCAGCAAAGATTGCCATAGCCTGCATCGTTACAATGGATGCAAGAGCTGGTACAGGGTCAAGCCAGAAGGCAAATGGAACAAGAAGCGCAGTTGCCATAGTTGCTGTTAAACCGGGAATGGAGCCTATGAAAAGGCCGTAAAGAGAGGCCAGAATAATTACAAGAATGGTAAAAGGATGTGACAGTTGAACAAGACTGTTCCAGAGTGCTCCGTCCATTATTTTTCACTCTTTTTCATATGATTTAATAAAAACATGACTAAAAATTATGATCCCTACCACATAAAGAATCCTCCGGGGAGAGGAACGGATAAAAGACGATTAAAAAGCAGATAAGTTATAACTGTAGCTCCGATTCCAAGGATAAAACTTTTTTTCCACGGGACCTTCAACAGCAGCATTAAACTTACCAGAATAATCGAAACAGTCACCAAAAAACCAAGGTACTCGGACACATAGATATAAAATAAAACAGACGCTATAATTGCTAATACATTTATCAGCTCGTATTTAATCTCTTTAAAACGGGGAACGCGGGGCCAGGCTCTTTTTTTTATATTTTTTACAATGAATACAAAACTCAACACCATAAGGCCGAAACCAACAACTTTTGGGAAAAAACCCGGCCCCGGATAGTTGGTGCCTTCCATTCTCGGAAATGTAAAGGCGTATCCGAATATGAATCCCCCGCTCAAAAATATTATTAAGCTGATGATTAATTCCATCTATACTCTGTCTCTCAGGTTATTTAGCAAGCCCGGCAGTTCTCAACAGTTTACCATTAACAGTGTCCTGCAGTGCAAGAAAATCCTGGAACTGGGTTGACGGCTTGTAATCCATCCAGAATCCACTCTTCTTTATGAAGTCTTTAAAGTACTTTGACTTAACAGCTCTATCCACAGCCTTGTACAGAACCCGCAGTATACTTTCAGGGACTCCCTTTGGTGCGGCAAGACCGGCCCAGCCGCCGATAAAGAAATCAACTCCAAGTTCCTTTAAGGTAGGTACATCCTTTAAAACACTAATTCTCTTTTCCGCCATTACAGCAAGGCACCTTGCCTTGTTTCCATCGATCAGAGGTAGAGCTTCAAGGGGACTGCAGGTTGCTATATCTACACCACCTGCTATCAACTCTGATAGTGCTGCAGATGCTCCAGTACTTGGGACCCATCTTACAGCATTCGCATCAAGACCTGCACCGGTTAACCATCCAATTCTGGCCAGATCCCATACACCTCCAGCAGCCGTTCCAGAAGCCGTCAATTTACCCGGATGAGCCTTTATGTAGTTCATCAGGTCTTTGTAGCTTCGCCAGGGGGACTTTGTGCTCACTATTATTCCGGCAGGATTGTTAATCAGCAGGGCTATCGGTTCGTAATCCCTGTAGTTCAGGTCAGTCAATTTCAACCAGTGCATCATCGTTATTTCGATTGTTATCATGCCCAGGGTATAGCCGTTTGGTTTAGCAGTAGCCGTTGCAGAGTGTCCGACAACTCCACCACCGCCTGTTCTGTTAACAACACCCACTCGCCATCCCATAACTTTCTGCAAACTTGCAGCCAGGGCCCTTGCTGTTCTGTCTGTACCCCCACCTGGTGACCATGGTACAATAATTGTTATAGGTCTGCTGGGATACTTAGCAAATGTAAGGGAAACAGTACCCATAATCATGATAAACGTCAGAATAAAAACAAGTAACCCTTTAAACCTCTTTGACTTTTTCCTCATAACTTTCCTCCTTTATATTTTTGTTATAATTAAAGTTTGAATACCAAAATAGTGATGATAATTTCAGAAATAAAATAATTTTAATTATTTTATTTTTCATTATCCATAAATATTTTCATTTGTCAATAAGTTAATATTTTAACAAACAAATAAAATTATACAAACGGATGGCCACTAATAGATCGTTTAAAGCTAAAAATGAGGTATCAAAATGGGTAATTATAAAAAGCTAAACAATATCGGGTACAATGATCCACCTTATGAACCATATACCGGATTCATTTTTGTAGAGAGATATTACTCCGGAATTCCTAAACTCGATAACCGGTTTGCTTTCATCCTGACACAATAGAAGCGATGCAAGCCTTCTTAGATGAGGCAGATGTCCTACAATCATAACATCTTCCTCCATCTGTAAAAGCTTTTCAACCCAGCTCCATGGGATAGACATCGGTTCAAGCTCTTTTTCAACAGTTAAACCTGATGGAGGATTTAAAAACTTGGCGAATATTTCTGCAGTCTGCCTTGCCCTTTTTTTACCGCTATGAATAATCCTTTCTATACTCACATCACAATGAACCTTGATGTAGGACGCTACCTTTTCAGTTTCAGAAACACCATCGTCTGTTAATGATCGTTCTGGATCTTCTTCCTTTGACTTCGCAAGCCCATGCTGGACCAGATACAAAAACATCCATCCCTCCTTTATCCATACAGAGTTTCTTATACGCTTATTCTATACCTTTTGCAAGAAATTTCAATAATGTTTTATCTTGAGAGATATGAGGGAATAGGCAAAAAAATTGGCATGCAACTTACAGACTCTTTAAGTCTCAGAAGCACAGTTGATAGCAATACCGCAGGATAAAAAATTAAACCATATTTTCAGGGCTTAGGATTTCATCAATTTTATCGGGAGAAACCAATCCCTTCTCAAGAACAATATCTTTAATATTTTTATTCTTTAAATATGCCTCTTTAGCTATTTCCGCCGCCCTGTCATATCCGATTACGGGAACAAGAACCGTAATCAGGGCCAGACTTTTTTCGACCAGTTCGTTTATCCTCTCAATATTTGCTTTTATTCCTATAATACAATTTTCTGCAAAGATTTTTGAAACATTTGAGAGGATAACAATAGATTCATTTATATTTCTGGTCATCATAGGCATCATCAAGTTCAACTCAAGGATTCCCCTCATTCCGCCAATAGAAATTGCAAGATCGTTGCCAATAACCTGCGCCGCAACCTGAATTGCAGCTTCTGGTATCACAGGATTGACCTTGCCGGGCATAATAGATGAACCGGGTTGAATTTCGGGTAAAATTATTTCACCTATTCCGCATCGCGGACCCGAGGCCATCAACCTGACATCTTCAGCTATCTTCATAATACTCACAGCAACGGACTTTAATGAACCGCTCAACCCCACTATAACATCCCGGCTACCCTGTGCTTCAAAATTGCTGGACGCCCTTTTAAAATTAGTTCCGAATTCCTTATTAATCTTTTTGATAACCAGATCAGCAAAATCAGGATGTGTATTAACACCGGTTCCAACAGCCGTACCTCCAAGGGGCAATTCAAGAAGTTCCGAAGCAGCCCTCTCTACCCTAAATATCCCCTTATCTATCATTTCTGCATACCCACCAAACTCCTGCCCCAGTCTGACAGGCAAAGCATCCTGAAGATGTGTTCTTCCAATTTTTATTATTTCCCAGAACTCCTTGGACTTTTTATTCAGAGCATTTAAAAGTATTTTCAACGATGGAATGAGTCTGTTTTTCACGAGAAGATAAGATGTTATATTCATACACGACGGAATAATATCGTTGCTCGATTGCCCCATATTGACATGGTCATTTGGATGAACAGGGTGCTTTGAACCTACGGGGTATCCGAGTATTTCATTGGCCAGATTGGCAATAACCTCGTTCATATTCATATTCGTGGATGTCCCCGATCCGGTTTGAAAGACATCCAGCCGGAACTGATCAAGATACTCGCCCCTGCATATTTTATCGGCAGCGCTGACTATAGCATCACCCAATTTATTGTTCAGCAGACCGAGCTCCATATTTGCCTCGGCCGCATACTTTTTTATAGCAGCCAGGTTTTTTATAAAATCATCTGAAAATCTTACCCCACTGATTTTAAAATTATTCAATGCCCTCTGTGTCTGAGCTCCCCAGTATGCTTCAGCAGGGATTTTAACTTCTCCCATACTGTCACTCTCAATTCTAAACTTCCCTTCTTCAGACTCAGGCATAGATTCCTCCGGAAATAAAAGTTGATAATTTTGTTCGATTATTGATGCATCACCCTAATGCTTCTAATAAAAACTTTGCACCGAGGAGAACAAGCACAACCCCACCCGCAATGCCTATTCTATCGCCAAAGATCCTTCCGGTGGCATTGCCAAGGTAAACTCCAAGAAAACTTGTGGCAAATGTAATAAACCCTATTATGAGAACAGGTTCGAGTATGTTCACATTAAACAGAGAAAAACTTACTCCTACGGCAAAAGCATCAATACTTGTGGCAACTGCAAATAAAAATATAACCTTCAGACTGGTATAGTCATGGTTTTTCTCTTCTTTAATAAATACTCCTTCCAGTATCATCTTACCGCCGATAATGAAAAATATCCCAGCCGCAACGAAGTTCTCAAGATTTTTAAGATGATGGCTGAACACAGCACCGATTAGCCACCCCAGAACAGGCATCATAGCCTGAAATAAGCCGAACATTAAGGATATTCTCAGAGCGTGCTTCAGCTTTAAGATTTTTATGGTAATCCCCGATGCAAGAGAGACAACAAAGGCATCAAGAGATAGGGCAAATGCAATAACAACAATCGCAATAAAGTTCGAAAATAGCATCTATACTCCCGGGCATATCGTAGACCATTCAGTACTCTACAGGTGTCATCCTAGGATTTGGATTATACCTTCTGCCAACCTTGGCCATGGGTCTTCCTTCAACCATGACAATATCGGCTGTAAAATCTATTCGTTTTCTAAAAAAATACGAACCCACTCCCACCGCGTCAAAGGGCACTCCCAGTTCTATAAAGTTTTTCA
>JALXDB010000143.1 GCA_026990615.1 Spirochaetota bacterium | reverse complement strand
GAAGATCAAGGATTCTCTGATCGTTTGTATAAGCATGTACAGTTGTCATCAATCCTCTTTTGATGGTAAAGTTATCGTTTAAAACTTTTGCAATCGGTGCAAGACAGTTTGTTGTACATGATGCGTTTGAAATAACTTTGTCATCGGGAGAAAGTGTATCGTCATTGACACCAATAACAACCGTTCTGTCAACCTTATCCTTGGCAGGAGCAGATATAATTACCTTCTTTGCACCTGCTTCTAAATGCATTGCAGCCTGCTCCCTCTTTCTGAAGACTCCCGTAGACTCCACAGCAATATCAACACCATAGTCTTTCCATGGAAGCTTTGAAGGGTCCCTCTCTTTTAGAATCTTTATTTCTTTTCCATCAACTTTAATACCATCAGACGTTACCTCAACCTCTCCTTCAAACTTCCCGAAGTTCGAATCATATTTCAACAACATGGCGAGCTGTTCAGGTGGGAACATATCATTGATAGCAACAATCTCGATATTGTCCCTCTTGTGCGCAATTCTAAAGACATTTCTTCCTATTCTTCCAAATCCATTAATCGCTACTCTTATTGCCATCTTCCTACCTCCACTTTTTAAATTATTCCCTTAAAGGATAATAAGATTTACATTAAATATCAAGAAAATGTAGGAGGGACAAAGGAAGTTAATCTTTTGTTTTAAGAACAGAAACAAAGGCTCTCTGAGGTATTTCAACATTCCCCACCTTCTTCAATCTTTTTTTGCCTTCTTTCTGCTTTTCAAGAAGTTTTCTCTTCCTGGTTACATCACCGCCGTAACATTTGGCAAGTACATTTTTACTTATTGCACTTATGGTTTCCCTTGCTATTACCTTTCCACCTATTGCGGCCTGTATCGCAATCTTAAACAGATGCCTGGGGATTTCTTCTTTAAGGGCCTTAACAATCTCCCTACCCCTTTGATATGCCTTGTCCTTTCTAACAATCTGAGACAGGGCATCTACAGGCTTGCCAGCTATTAGAATATCGAGTCTTACAAGATCATTTTTTCTGTAATCGAGGTATTCATAATCAAGGGAGGCGTATCCTCTGCTTACAGACTTTAATTTATCATGGAAATCATAAATAATTTCTGAAAGTGGCATCTCATATATAAGTTCCACCCTCTTATCGGCTATATAAATCATACTTTTCTGAATGCCGTTTCTTTGCTGGGCTATCTTCATTATATTGCCAACGTACTCCTCCGGGGTTATTATACTTGCCCTGACGTAGGGTTCTTCTGCATACTCAAATTTTCCTATGTCCGGAAAATTTACCGGATTATCCACTATTTTTACCGTGCCATCCTTAAAATGAACCCTGTATTCAACACTGGGAGCCGTCACCACAAGGGAGAGTCCGAACTCCCTCTCGAGCCTCTCCTGAACAACCTCTAAATGTAAAAGTCCTAAAAACCCGCATCTGAACCCAAAACCAAGGGCAGCCGAACTTTCTTTTTCATATATGAGAGAAGCATCGTTCAGCTTCAGCTTCTCGAGAGCCGCCGCCAGGTTCTCATAATCATCAGAGGATACCGGATAAATACTTGAAAAAACCATGGGTTTAACTTCTTTATAACCCGGTAGAGGCTCCTTTACACCACCTGTAGCATTTGTAATGGTATCCCCAACCCTGGTTTTTGATATCTCCTTTATACCGGCTATTATATACCCGACCTCTCCTGCGCTCAGCTCGCCGGTTTTTTTCATCTCGGGAGAAAAAATACCAACTTCCTCAACCTCGTAGGTCATACCGCTTGACATAAATTTTATCTTATCCTCCCTTTTTACGGTCCCGTCAAACAGCCTGACATTTACAACAACGCCCCTGTAAGAATCGTAATGAGAATCAAATATCAAGGCCTTTAACGGAGCATCCGGGTCTCCCTTTGGGTAGGGAATTCTCTCTATTACCGCATCAAGAACCTGCCTTATTCCCGTTCCCTCCTTGGCACTGATGCTAATAATTTCATCCTCACCGAATCCCAGCTCTCTTACCATCTGTCTTTTGGTATTTTCAACATCGGCGGCAGGAAGATCTATCTTATTGATAACCGGAATTATTACA
>JALXDB010000142.1 GCA_026990615.1 Spirochaetota bacterium | reverse complement strand
TGTTTGACCTTTAAGATTAAAAACACCTGAAGGTTTTTTATAAAATGCATAATAAAGAGTTTCTATTAATTTTTTATATTATGTTTGAATAAATTGGGTGAGTGGACAGAGTTGAAAAAGAAAAGGTTTTTATTTGTTTATCCCCCTTCGGTCGATCCAACACTCCCTCCAATATCACTCGCAAGGATTAAGCCTTTCGCCGAAAGGTATTACCCGGCAGAATTTTTAGACGAAAATCTTGAATTTCTGTACCATGTGATATCTACTGTAATTTCTAAAATCTCAAAGTCAAAAACAAGTCAAGAGAGTGCTAACCTTAAAGAGGCTGGAGCTATCTTAGAAAGAGATAGAGGTGAAAAGCATACTTTTGATACCGGCGGCCCAGGTTTAGAAAAACCACACAAAGAAAATAGAGATGAGACTGGGAGAAATTACGCCAATGCAGGAAATGGCAAAGATGGCCTCAGTGATGATTTTAACGGTAGTGAATACAACAGCTTTGTTGATGAGATATTAAAAGCAATTGCGATCCTCAAATCTCCTGAACTTTTTTACAATATAAAGCATTACGTGGCCGCCTATTCTGTAATCAGAAGACTTTTTGAACAGTTTTCATCGTTCTACATTGATACAGAATTCGGCTATTCGGGTGCAAAATTATGGTACAGCCCTTATTTTTCACAGGACATAAAAATGGCTCTGGCGGACGAGTTAAGAAATCCCTATATCGATTTTTTTAAATCGAGAATTAGGAATTACATTGGATACGATATCATCGGTATCTCCGTTATATATACATCGCAATTGATACCCGCATTAACCCTTTCAAGCATGATGAAAGGAGCGTTTCCGGATAAAACTGTTATTCTGGGCGGTCCGGCTGCTTACAAAGTGATGAAGACCCTGTTGGATAGTTTTGACTTTCTGGACCTGATTGTGCCCTTCGACGGAGAATACTTTTTGGAAAAGTGCGGAAGCAACCTGAAAAGATTGGATGAAAGCTGTTTTGGGTTTCATTTCTTCAAAACGGACCTGCCAGATTACAGTTTTTCTCATCTTGACCGGTATCTTATACCTCAAAGTGTTTTGAATCTGGATATTACAAGAGGATGTTACTACAAAAAGTGTGTTTTCTGTGCATACGGATTTGATGTTGCCCCCTACAGGGTGATGGATATAAAAAGGACCGTTGATTATATCTCCTTTTTAAAAGAAAGTTACAATACTGAACATCTACTTTTCTCGGTTGATGTTCTCGATATGAACTCATTAAGGAAATTTGCAGAAGAAGTTGTTAAAAGAGGAGTTAATATCAGCTACTACTCGGATGTTAGATTTGAAAAAAAACTTCTCGATAGAGGCTTTGTAAGACTGTTGTACGAGTCTGGTTTAAGGGTTTTGAGTTTTGGCATGGAATCAGCATGCGGAAATACACTTAAAATAATGGAAAAGGGTATTAATCCTGATGATTTTTCCGCTATTTTAAAAAACGTTTCAGGTGAAGGTATCCATGTGAACATAAATCTTATTCATGGTTTCCCCGGAGATAGTAGCCGGGGACTAAATAAAACCCTCAATTTTATTGAAAACAACAGGGACTACATTACAACCGTTGGAGCATCCCAGTTTACCCTTTTAAGAAAAAGCAAAATGGAACGAAATTACAGAGAGTATGGAATAAGAGGAATTAAACCTCACGGTGATCTGTACCAGTATTATAGGGTGAATTACAATCTGCCCGTAGACTATATGAGTTTTGACCGGTTTCTTAAAAGGGTGCTGAAAAGGTTCCCTATATTCGGGAGGTTAACGGGTTCTACATCGGATTATCTTTTATATGCTTCCAGATATTCACCGCAAGAGATGAAAGAGGTTTTGAGGAAAGCAGTGGGGTTAATATCGGGGTAGAACTATTTATGACAGTTTAAGTCAGCCTTATTAAATAACACTAAATCCGAACTTTTACTTATTTATAAATAAATTACACATTTTATTCATTTATAGCGATGAAAACATATCATTATTTAATTTATCTTTTTGATTTAAATTAAAAACTCAACATTGATATTAAATATTGATATTAAAAGTAGTAAAGAG
>JALXDB010000141.1 GCA_026990615.1 Spirochaetota bacterium | reverse complement strand
AGACATATACAATAGCCCTGTTAGGATAGACCTTTAAAACGTACTGATACTCCTCCAGTGCTGCCCTATAGTCTTTTTTTAGTCTGTAGACGTTCGCCAGACCAAATCGTGCTTCAGTGTTTGATGGCTCCAGTTTTAATATTCTGTTAAATATCTTTTCTGCTTCACCATAATTCTTGGTTTCTGTATAGACTCTGCCCAGGTTAATGAGGGCATCTACATTGTTCTTATCAAGGTCCAGCGCTTTTTTAAGATACTTTATACTCTTTGGATAGTCTTTTAGATTGTAGTAGACTCTGCCGAGCCCTATTATGGCATCCACAAAATATGGGTTTTCCTGAAGGACCCGTTTGTATGTAAAGAGTGCTGAATAAAACTCTCCAGATTGCTCCTTTTTTAATCCTTCGTTGTAGAGTTTGATTATTGGGCTTTCGGAAAACAGATCAACCGCAGGAAATGTAAGAAAGAGGAATGCTGTCATCAGCAACAGTGCATTTAATTTTCTCATTTTCTTCATATTAATTTTATATAACTCTATAAACTTTTAAGATATTTACTCCTTCCAGCCTTCTTCCCCGATAAGAGGTACGAATCTGCATCCGCCGAGGGAGCTTCTGTATATTCTGCCGTTCTGGGCTTTTTCTATCAAAACAAGGTCCTGAACATACCTGTCACCAACAGGGATAACCATCTTACCTCCGTTTTTAAGCTGCTCGAGTAGAGGTTCGGGTATTTTCGGAGCTGCGGCAGTAACTATAATCTTATCGTAGGGAGCATATTCCGGCAGGCCTTTTGTACCATCCCCGAGAACAAGAATAACATTTTTATATCCCTGGCTGTACAGATTGGTTCTCGCCCTGTCGAGGAGAGTTGGTATACGTTCAACCGTATATACTATTCTTGCAAGTTCGGCTAGAATTGCGGCCTGATATCCAGAACCAGTCCCTATTTCTAAAACTTTGTCTGTATCTTTTATGTTTAACGCCTGCGTCATCAGGGCAACGATATATGGCTGAGATATAGTTTGATTCTCCCCGATTGGAAGTGGATAGTTACCGTATGCTCTATCCCTCAGCGAGGGGGGGATGAAGTTTTCCCTTCTGACCTTTCTTATAGCTTCCAGTACCCTTTCGTCTGTAATCCCCGCAGGTTTTAACTCTCTTTCAATTAGATATTCAACCTCTCTATCTCTGTTGAATTCGGGCATTGTACCTATCCTTTAGTTTTAAGGATATATAAATCCGGATTTCCCTTTACCGGATCTACCGTTAATATAAACCTCCGCTTCTGATTCTATGAAAAGATTTTTCAATTTGGGATCATACACATCATTAAAAAATATAAAATAATTTGGAACGGTGTAGTTGTTTATTCTGGTGTAGATATATGGAAGGTCTGGCGAGTTGTAGACATTGTAGTATTTTCCACCCGTTATTCTGGCCAGGTATTCCAGCCTCTTTTTGCTATTCTCTGTAAAGTTTATTATATATACAGGTATCTGGTTGTTTGCTGCATATGCAATACAGTTTTCGAGAGAATACGTGCTGAATGAGCTATCATCAAATTGTCCGTCTGTTATGTATATTAAAGATTTCCGGTAAAATCTTTTATTCAGGTAGTCTATTGCCCTTCGAAAGGCTGTGTCAAACTTATTTCCTGTATCGTAGCTGTTTTCGTTAATAGCATCCATCGTCCGAAGTCTTGAGTTTGTAAAAGAGCTTGCAACCCATGATTTATTGTTGTAACCTATAACCATCATTTCATCTTCGGGCCGAACTGTGGAAACGATATCGTACAGATATTTTTCGATATCCTGTCTGTACTCCTCCATTGTTGTGCTTTTTTCTACTAAAAAAAGTATTACATTTTTTGATTCACGCAGACTGTTGTAGGAGAGGTCTATTTTTCTCACCCTGGTTTCGCCCATTCGCAGGGTGAAGTTTTTATCTTCAAGTCCGTAGATCGGGACACCATCAGCATCGTACACTGATATTGTATAAGATATTGCCGGGTAGCTTGATATATCCACTCGATCTATGATAACATTGAGGTTTCTGTATTTATCCGGTTTCGGAATCAGCTGTGCAAGGAGCTTATCT
>JALXDB010000140.1 GCA_026990615.1 Spirochaetota bacterium | reverse complement strand
ATATAAGAGAATCACTGAAATAAACAGCAGCAAACTTACTGAATGGATGAATATTTTAAAAGAATTTCCACTACCAGAAACAAACTTCTTAATTTCTATAATCCGGAGATGGCAGGAATGGATAAAGTAAAAGTGTGGCTTGAAAGCAAAGCGAGAAGACCGGGAGAGAAGCTACTTATAGGTGTAAGAAATTATGGCAAGTCAAAAGCCTACAATGTTTCTATTAATGTGTCTAAGTTCAATACAGGTGAATCCCTTTTAAATATCGAGCTTCCTGAATTAGAACCCAATCAGAGGAAATTTCTTGAATTCGATAATCCCTTTTCATATATTGATGACAATGATTTTGGTTACATTTTGGTACCTCTGAATATCGATTTGACATACTATTATACCACGAATGGGAATTTTAATAAAAACACTGAGAACAGAATGTTCATGCTCAGGATTCTTAAAGAAGATTATGAACCTACATTTCCTGATACTGCCCCTGATTTTAACCGGTATAGATACTATCAAAAATTGATGCAAATTTTAAAAGAACACAGATTTTCCTGGATATATGCTCCACCGTCACTCGGTAAAACTACTTTTGTAAGAAATCTTGAAGGGAATTGGGTTTACATAAATTCTAAAGAGTTATTGAAATCCGAACTTCCATCTTTAACTGAAATATCTGGAATAATTGTTGATGACATTGACAGGGTTATAGATATGCTTCGCGATGAAGAGAAAGGTCCAATTATTACAAAAAATTTACTAAAAGTTGCGGAAGCGTGGAGAGAAAATGAGACAAATCTGATACTGGTGACTTCCAGGGACGTTGAAAATGTTAGTAAAAAGCTTAGAGAATTCGGCATGGACTTTTTCCCCGAAAAACCACCAATCTTAATTTTAAAACCGCTCGACAGGTATGAATTTGAGAGAGTAATGCTTACAAATCCTTTGTTCTTTGATGAATCTCTACTATCCACAAGTCCCGAGTTTACCGTAGATATATTTAAAAGCACGAAAAAGTACATTTACCTAAAGGGAGAGAGAAAATTATTTGATGAACTCATGCTGTTATATCACTATAAATATCCTGAATACGATTTTTACGTATATGAAAATGGGGAGGTTAAAAGTTTTAACTCTTTATATCCAGTAGAAAAAAGGTCCTTTGATAAGCAAAAGAAATTATTAATAGCGGATTACAATATATTCAAAAAAATAAAAAAGATACAAAGAAACAGGTATTCTAAAATTATTGTATTTGTTGATGAAAGTTTAGAAGTCAAAGAGGAAACCCAGAAAATCAAATCACACATACAGGGTGAACTATATGATATAATAGGAGGAAATCCATTTTTTGTGGATATATTCTGGGATAGAATGGAAAAAACTCGAATTAATCCTTACGTAGTGAGAGACCATATTATGAAATATATACATCAAATGAAAGAAACTTATTTAAATGACATCAGGAATTTTCTACTTAATTTGCCAATCTCAACTCTTTTGGTTCTTGTTATATTATTAAGAAGGTTTTCGGATAGGTTGAATATGAATTATCCATTAGATTTCCTGGAAATGACCGGTGAAGAACTTGAGATGAATAATATTTACAAAGTTAATTTAACAGAAGAGGATCTGTATGCGGAGTTAATTAATCCCTCTGAAATCACGTTAGCCTTGTTTGATAAGCTCAACAATAAAATCCGCAGCATTTTTGACCATTTATCAGAATGGTTGAATGATAATAGAATCCTCGAAAACTATAATCAACTAAAAACCTTACTTGAGGACGTTTTGCCAGAAGGATATATAAAACGGAAAGAGTCAAATATATTTAAAAAGCTTACTAAATCAACATCCAGGGGCGTAACAAATAAAACATTATTTAAGTCTTTCTCAAAATTACTTGAAAGCTATGGAAAGATAAAACGCACACTAATAGGGATTAATAAAGATATTAAAAACCTTGAGGATAAACTTGAATTCGGTGTGGAAAACGTTTCTATGGAAAACGAGATGAGATATCTTGAGAATTTAGGTATAGTGCGCAGGAAAGATGAATATGTGTTTACATTTTATGTTTATTATTATATAATGATATTGAATAT
>JALXDB010000139.1 GCA_026990615.1 Spirochaetota bacterium | reverse complement strand
GGTGATGTGAAAAAGATTTAATTCTCGTGATAATTCAGATTTAATAACCGGATTTTCCATTTCGTCTTCTCTTTATTTTTTTCTCAGTTATAATTTCATGGAGAGTCTTCTGGGTGCTGCTCAATCTATTAATTGAATAGATGCTCCATATAAGCAGGATAGTAAGAAAAAGCACAACTATTCCTGTAGCAATAATTCCTATTAGTGTGTGGATATCCATACCGAACCTTAACCCTATCTTTCGTTGAAATATCTGATTATGTGACTTTTTAACCTACGAAATGCCTTGCCACGATGGCTGATTTTATTTTTCTCTTCCGGGGTTAATTCAGCCATTGTTTTTTTTAAATCAGGAAGATAAAAAATTGGATCATATCCAAATCCCTGATCTCCAACCGGATTATGGGTTATATATCCCTCGACTTCACCTTTTTCAACATCATACTTATTTACATCATAATAAAAAACTGCGACGCAAACAAATCTGGCTTTTCTATCTATATCTGGCAGATTTAAGAGTTCCTCAAGTAGTAGTTCGTTATTGTCCCGGTCTGTAGCATTCTCTCCCGCATATCTTGCAGAATAAACACCGGGGCGGCCGTTCAACGCTTCAACCTCAAGGCCTGAATCATCCGCAACCACTGGCTTTCGATATCTATCAAATATTGCGGCAGCCTTTATCAGGGCATTCTCTTCGAAACTCCTGCCGTACTCCACAATACGATCATTAAAATCCAGGTCATATAGATCGAGATATTTGACACCATCAATCTTTAAGATTTCTTTTATCTCCCTGGATTTTCCTCTATTTTTTGTCGCAATTATTACAGTTTTATTCGATATAGACATCCGATTCTATCCTTATGGATGGATCAATTTTGTTGAGAAAATCCTCCTCCCAGGCGGCAAAGAGGGGGGAAACTTCGAGTTTGTACCTGGGCATATCACCGTTCATAGGAACAAGTATCCCCGCATCTTCAAACCATCTGGCAAAAAACTTTATCTGATCTCTTTCAACTGTTTCGGGCGAATCTTTTCCTGTCTTATTTTTGAGGGGAGAAAACTCTTCTTCCCTTCGAACCTCCATTATTATAGTCGAAGTTACATCCCTCAAAGCATCAAAGATAAATGTTTCGAACTTATAACCGTTCGGTTTGTCCGGTACAACCTTCTCTCCTTTTTCGTTTATGTACGGGATGATCTTGTGTGCCAGATGGAAGGGTAGTTTTAGGCCGGTGACATTCTCGTTTCTGGCAAACTCAACATTTAACATATGAATTGCAATATTTCCGGCAGTAAACATCGGGGCGTTATCACCCATGTAATTTTTTATTCTATCTATTTCGATATACTCAATGACGACGACCTTTCCATTTTCAACAACAAATACACCTATTTTCTCATCTGGATCGCTTTTATAGACGCATTTCGACGACATCTCACATTTGTTTTGAATATGATACCCGATGAATACAGGGTCGCAAATTTTTACCAGAACATTGTCAACCTGAAAATAGAATATCTCCTTTATTCCGAGCTCATCAAACCACTCGTATATGCCGGCATCCCTCATTGCAGAAAAAGTGCCTCCGTGGCCATTTGGGCTCATAAATATCCTGTATTTCTCTTTTAAGATTAATTTGCCGTATCTATCAATGGCCGGATACATTCCCTGTTTTACAAATCTGACCATATCTCGGTTAAGGCCGAAATAGTTGTTTTTATCGAAAAAATCCCTTGTTTGAATATGGTTTGTTTCGCTTGTCATAATTACCCAGGGTATCTTAACCCCGTATTTATTTTCTACGAACCGTATCTTTTCTGCATGAACCTGAAATAAACTTTTTTTCTTTATGGGGGTAACCGGAAAGGCACCTTTGGGAATATCGAGGCCGAGCCTCGAACTCTGTCCTCCTGCGGCTGTGAATACAGCAACAGATGAGGTTTTTAGAAACTCCTCGCCAAGTTCTTTAGCCTTTTTTTCGCGAAGCAGAGAATCGTCATCGTTCGGGATTTCTATTATATCGGGGGGATAAACAGTTCTGTTCAGCGGTTTTTTATTCAACAGAATTCTGAAGACTCGTTCTATCATATCAAAGTCGCATTT
>JALXDB010000138.1 GCA_026990615.1 Spirochaetota bacterium | reverse complement strand
TTTTTACAGTATTAAAAAATTAAAAATATTATGTATTTTTTTGAATTAAAATTGAAAACTCGACATTGGCCTAAATAAATAGAAAATTATGCTATTTTATTGCTTTTTCAGGCTATTCTTCATGGCTGCAGGGAGGCTTTTTTCCTGTGGCAAGGTAATCTCTGAAATACCTCATACACATATTCTCAGAATGAGGACAGTACTCAATATACTCTAAAAACTTCAATATATGATCGACCGTTTGTTTGGATACATGGTGCTCCATGCCGCACGCATCCTTTTCGGCAACCCTTATATCTACGTTAAGCACATCCATCAGAAAGCGCTTTATGGCTTCATGCCTTTTCAACAATGAGTTTGCAACCTTCTCTCCCTTCTCTGTTAATTCTATGTAATCGTATTTTTCGTACTTCACAAGGTCTTTATTCTTCAATACGGTAAGTGCTGATGTAACACTCGGCATCTTGACTCTCATCTTTTCAGCGATATGTTTTACCCTTACAGATCTGTGCTCCCTCTCAAGTATTTTAATCACCTCTATGTAATCTTCCATTGTTTCAGACAGTTCCTCTTTTCGACCTCTATTGCTGATAGATTTCTCCATAGGCTATTTTTCCCCGTTGTCCAGAATTTTATTAATTGCAGAACAGGCGCTGCATGCCCCGCAGGAAATCTCTGAATACTTTTTCAATCTAAAGAAATTAAATATCCTGTAAGCTGAATATCCGAAGGCACCTGCAACAATAATATATGTCATAAGGTTGTATATCATATCATCCCCCCGTAATAATCCTTCCAACATTAACAATCAAAAAGGACAAAATCCATGCAAGGGACATCTCATATCCGATGCTGAACAGAGTCCATTTTACAGAACCGGTCTCCTTTCTTATAGCGGCTACGGTTGCAAGACACGGCGTATAGATCAACACAAAGACCAGAAATGCATACGCTATAAGAGGAGTCATGCCCGAGTTTTTCAGCAGTGCATTCTTCAGGTCCTGACTCTCCTCACTATCAGCAGAGCCATAAAGAACTCCCAGAGTCGATACAACTATCTCCTTCGCCACAAAACCCGTTATCAGTGCAACTCCCTCCTTCCAGCTGAATCCAAGGGGCTTGAAAAATGGTTCTATGGTCTTGCCGATCATTCCAATAAAGGATTTTTCTATCATCTCTTCCCTCTGCCGGACTTCAATCCCTGATATTTCCTCTCTCTTTCTGTTCTCTATTTGAGCCTTCAACTCACCGTACTCTGGATTGGACTTTGGTATCGAATTAATCTCTTCGTTAAACTCTTTTATCCTGCTTTCGATTAATTTATCATAATCCACCGAGTACTTTTTATGTACGGGGAAATTGCTCAAAAACCAGATAATAATAGAGCCAACCAGTATAACGGTCCCCATCTTTTTAAGAAAAACCACGGCCTTCTCCCACATGTGTATAAGCACAGATTTCAGCGTTGGGACCCTGTAAGGTGGCAGCTCCATAACAAACGGCTCGGTTTCACCTTTTAAAATTGTTTTTCTAAACAAACGTCCAATTACAACCGCAAGTACTATACCTATTGCATAGAGGGAAAATATAACATTACCTGCCTTTTTGCCGAAAAAGGCGCCTGCGATCAGAATGTAAACTGGAAGTCTGGCGCTGCAACTCATCAGTGGATTTATAAGTATCGTCAGGATTCTGTCTTTATCATTTTCGAGTGTTCTGGTAGCCATAATAGCTGGAACATTGCATCCAAATCCCATTATCATAGGAATAAAGGATTTTCCATGCAGTCCAATTAGATGCATTATCCTGTCCATAACAAAGGCGGCCCTAGCCATATATCCCGTATCCTCGAATATGGATATCATTAAAAATAGAAGCATGATATTCGGCAAAAATACAATAACACTCCCTACTCCCCCTATTATTCCATCCACCACAAGGCTTTTAAAAATGCCATCCGGAAGGACTGCTCCGAGCAAGCCACTGATAATTTCCACGCCCCTGTCTATCCATTCCATTGGATACGATCCAAGGCCAAATGTAACCTGGAACATCAGCCATATAAAAAAGATCAGGATGGGAATGCCAAGAATCTTATTGGTAAGAA
>JALXDB010000137.1:1816-2113 GCA_026990615.1 Spirochaetota bacterium | reverse complement strand
GTTATATATTATATATTTAAAACTCGAATTTCGCCCTATATACTATCAACCTTCAAATCTATCCTGCACTACAGCTCTATTAAATGCAACATAATTCGACGTAAAAACATTTGTCAAATAAATGGTAAAGCATTTAATATCCTGCAGGATTTATATACTGTTTATTCTCAACTGTAGATTCTTTTACAATAATACATTCAACTTATTTAAGCAGGCTTCAGCTTGTGTCTGATAAATCAATCTAACTACTTACATCAAAACAAGCACCGGCCCTTTTCTATAAAATTTCTCTCTAAA
>JALXDB010000137.1:0-1806 GCA_026990615.1 Spirochaetota bacterium | reverse complement strand
AATACCCTGACACATCGGTTTTATCTTTCTTATAAATTCAGCCATTAACTCTATGCTTTTTTTGGGCCTATCCTCCTTAGAAACCTCCGCCAGCGGTTTAATCATAGAATCTGGCACAAAAACTCCAGGTACAAAGTTGTTCATATACTTTGCCATACCCGGAGATTTTATTATAACAATGCCACACAGAACCGGTACGTTGTATTTTTGAGCCTTGTTCATAAAAGTTTCAAAAACAGCAGGATCGTATACAGCCTGAGTTTGAAAAAACTGGGCACCAGACTCTATCTTTCTTTCCATCTTGATAAGCTGCATTTCAAGGGGATCGGCTCCAGGTGTTACAGTTGCACCGGCAAAAATATCCTCAGGGGCACCATCAAGTTCCTGACCCGCCAGATCTCTGCCGTTTTTTAAACTTGTAATCGCAGTAAGGAGACTCACAGAATCCAGATCAAAAACAGGCATACTTTCTGGATGATCTCCAGCCGTGTTGTGGTCACCGGTTAACGCAAGTATATTCCTAATTCCCTGAACATATGCACCAAGAATGTCAGACTGTATAGCCAGTCTATTTCTATCTCTACATGTAATTTGAAGTATAGGTTCCAGCCCCATCTGAACAAGTAATGCACAAACACTCTGCGAACTTATTCTCATAACAGAACTCTGATTATCAGTAACATTTATCGCAACGACTCTGTCCTTTATATAGCCGACCTCGGTTTCCAGACAATGTTTTAAGTTAACCCCTTTAGGAGGCCCTATTTCTCCCGTTATCGTAAACAACCCCTTCTTCAAACTCTCCTGAAGTTTGCTCATTTCTGCACCTCCTTTTCCACCTCAGAATTTGGTTTAGGAGCAACGTATCTAATCTCTTTTTCAAGCGCCCATCTGGTTGTAACTCTTTCATAATCGGGCACATCCTGTTTTCTATAATCTCTGAGTTTGGGAATCTTTTTGAGGTTATCGAGTTTACCAAGACTCTTTAACCTGTTGTATATCAAGTACCAGCCGCAGTCTCTATCCTTCTCGACTTCGCATTTGCCATCGTGCTGGCCTCCGCACATTCCATTTATCAGGCTCTTGGAACACGTTGTAATTGGACAAATTCCCCCTGTATAAGCAAGATAACATGTACCGCATCCTGCGCATCTCTCAGCTGAAGGCCATAAACCCTGCATTCCCTGGCTGGAGACTGTATCATTTGCAGGCAGTGCCGGCAGGTCAATCATCTTTCCCGTTGATTGTACTCCGATGCCGCACGATATAACAAGTACAGCATCCGTTTCCGTAAGCTTCGAAATATAGTCCCTGAGTCTGGAACCAACCAGAACCTTATTGCATAGAAAATCTATAAGAGTGCTTCCCGTAATTTTAAATCCATTTTCACTTAGGAGAGATGAAAGTTCCTCAATCCTCTCATACCCACCGGATTCACATCCAACCGGGCACCCACCGCAGGCAAGGAGAAAAATATTCTTAAACTCGGACAAAGAGTCCAGGATTTCTTCATTTGGTTTTGGAACATTTGTTATCATTTATCTAATTCCTCCTTTAAATCCATAAAAATTAATGTTTACTTACAGCACTCCTGCTTTTTTATTTCATTAAGGACAAGATCTGCTACCTCTTTAACCTTATCCTTTAATCTGTCCGAAAGCTCCATTGAGAGCTCAATCTTTAATGGTTCTATGCCGAAAAACAGAATATCCTCCGGCATCTTCCTGACCAATCTCTCAAGGTTCAGAGATTCTACAACTCCAAAATCGTGGAGTGATATGGAATCGGATACATTCTCTTTTATAT
>JALXDB010000136.1 GCA_026990615.1 Spirochaetota bacterium | reverse complement strand
AGTTATTTATGAGGAAAATCCGAGCAGCATAAAAAACAGGACAGAAGATTTCAATGAGATTATTAAAAATGGAATAGCGGATTTTTTTGATGACTTATTAAAAAGAGCATCCGAGTTGGGATACGGTGAGGATGAGGTGAGAACTTTAAAGAAAAATCTTATTGAAGCTGGATTATACATGGATGAAGTGTTAGAAAATAGCCTCAATAAAGGGCTATTTTTATTATCCAGCAGCGAGAGAAAAAGGTTAGAAGAAGATATAAAAGAGCTTGTGGGGAATCTGTCGTTCTACGGCAATAGGGGAGAATACGATTATTCAGGGGCTGCTGATTACCTTTTAAAAAGTGATGGATTCGGTGAGATTTTGGAAGCAGATGTTTTTAATGAGCCTTTATTTGATAAGAAAAATCTTGAAAAGCAGTATAAGTATTCACAGCTTGTTTCAAGGTTTGAGCGTATCCCATCTTTTGATTTGCTCAAAGATATTATTAACAGTGCCTACATAAATGATATTTACATGGAGAATCCGGATAAGGGGAAATCGATTTATTCCTCCCTGTTGTATAAATATATCAAAAGCAAATTCAGCACCGGTTCTGATTTTAAGGAGATATACAGCTTTATTGAAAAAGAGCTGCCCGATAAACTTGAAGATATGGAAAATCCTCTGACGGCTAAAATGACAAATGAAGCTATTGGTGAAGTTAAAAATAGAATAAGGTTTGATGAAGGCAGTTTATGGAATAGTGTTGATAGGTCCTCTGGAGGAGATTCAGAAGTAAACTTTTCGGATGCAGCTTCAGATTATGGCGGTGTAATTGCAGGGCTAAACTATCTATTTGAAAAAGCTCTAGCAGACAAAACAATCTATATCAGCCTTGAGCAGTATACCAAAAGTATTGATGAATATTTTTCCGGCCTGTCGAATAACAGTGTTGAAGATGACTTTGTGGATTACGTAAAACACTTATATATCCTTAAAGGCGTACTTGAGCATACGAGCAAGCTGTATATTACCGGTATTGATAGTAAAGACTACATTCTGGCAGATGGGAATTTCGGGCTCAAAGATATTAATGTAGAGTTTGTAAACTGGTTACTAAATAATAATTTTGATAAACCGGGCGGGTCTTTAAAAGATGGTTTAACCTCGGGCCTTGGCGAAGATACTGGCGAGCAAAATCCCGTTATTGGCAGTAATTCATTTGATATCAATAATTACTTTGATGATTATCTGCTGATATCTCCGGTAAAAGAATCGATTGATAAAATCAGTAGTAGCTTAAGAGCAGTAGCCGGCTCTTTTGAGCTTATTGGTAGAATAGGCTTGAGGGATGGAATCGAAGAGGCTCTACACGCAGACTATAAAAATGATTACCGAAAAGGCCTGTACAATGCCCGTGTAGTTTTCAACGATAATCCCTCAGATGACCCCGAGTTAAATACTACCAGAGAAAGCATTATAGTTGTTGGTAACACTCTGTATAAAAATATTAAATCGAAGGTATATTTGGAAGGCTATGGCAAAGTTAAACCTGAAGATGACCATAAAAACAGCTACCCTGTAAGTCAACTTTATGTTAGTGGTGATTCTGCCTTCAACAGGTATGTTGAATCCCAGAACTACCTTATCCAGTCTCTATACTCTTTAAAAGCTGTAAATGAATTGAATCAAAAAGACCTCCAGCATAAGCTAAAAGACAGTTTTATTTACTATAGGAAAAACGATGAAGGTGAACCGGAGACTGTAAACCTCGATCCGTTTTCTTCTGATAGTTTTGACATGATGGATATTGAAGAAAATAACCCTCTTTCGGTTAAGGATAGTATAGATAATAGTTCAAGCCTTATATACTCCTATTCCTGCGATCTGTTGGGCGGAAATTTAAAATCCGAGATGATAATGGACTATAATTTTACAGGTTCGGATTTATTAAACTCTCTTTCGTATTCCAGAGAGATTTTAGATAAGAGTAACCGTGGTGCCAGATTAATTAGAAGCACCCAGAGGGATGTGGGAAATGTTAAATCAAAGGTTAATTCTCTAAAAAACAGTATTAATGGGTATGAATTAAACCTGCAGACTCTTAATTCCAATTATAACGATTTAATTTCTTCGATTAATGCTCAAAAAAAGATTGTTGATGAAGCCTATAATCAGCTTCTTTTAGCAAAAGAAAAGTACTTCTATGCAAATAATATATACTTAACCGGAGGTTCGGATTTAGATGCCCAGAACATGTATAAAAACGAGTTGATGGATTATGAAGCAAAGTTTGGAAGCTCTTCCGCTATCTTCAAACTGCTTGAGGAGATAAAACTCTCCGATAATAGCATTGATTTTAATCTCACAGACGATTGGCTTGAGAATCAAGCAGCAGAATTGAAGCAAAAGGATGAGGAGTTTGTAAATGCAACCAGGGCTTTGCTGCTTTTTAAGATTTTTTCCTACAACTTTATGAACAAAAAAAGGATGGTAGAAGAAAAGATAGAGTCAATAGAACAGAGGCTTATAGAGGAAAATATTTCACAAACAGAAACTGATAGATTAAAGGCTGAGCTTGGAAACCTAAAAGCTCAAAAAATTAAGATTGATAGAATTGACAGTCGCTATGGTTCTATCAGTTTTAATAATGGGAGTTACGAGAGAGCAGTATTGAACGAAGCACTGAACGAGGTGGTTAACAGAAATGGAGGAGGGCTCAATCCGGCCTATTACATCAATTTTATTCAGGATTATTTAAAAAATGAGGGTGACAGTATATTCACCAACAACATGGTGAAAGAAGGCGCCGTTGCTGCAATGGAAAGTGAGTTTCAGAAATGGCTGAGCAATTTAGGCAGCCGGAGAGTTAGCAGAGTTAAAGGTATTTCAGAGCATTATGCTGATAGGTTTAACAGATTTAAAAAGAACATCGATAGATACGGAAATTACAAAGGAGAGCTACAAAGGTATCAAAAGGCGCTTGAAGTAACATACCGGCAGATAGAGTTTTTAATTTCTGATTTCAAGTCGGATCAAAAAAATGAGTTTGAGTTGTTAAAGGGAAGGTATGGTAAAAATTGGGAGGATTTAGCCAAATCTAAAGGAAGTATTGATAAAAAGCTGTATAAAGCGCTTCTTCTGGTAAAAGATTCCAAAAGATATAAAGAATTAATTCTTCTATACAGATGGCTTACAGGAGACGGTGAAGGCAGCCCAAATAATGATGCCGTTACTGAAATTGCGGAGAAGTATGGTTTTTCGCAGGAAGATATTGTTGATCCCAATGAAATTAGAAGAGAGGGAGTGATTCTCAATCGGTTTGATTTTTCGAAAGCCGGAGTAATGAAAGAAGAGCTTTCGTTAAACTACAGTATATACAATGCGGTAAAGCCTCTGGGATACTTTAACAGTATAACCGGTACCACTTCATACTATGATTTTGTTTCGGCTATTAAAAAATCTCGAACCTTTATTGAAAGGGATAAAAAGGAGCTTAAAGAGTACCGGTATGGATTTCAAATAGCGGCCCTCGGTTTAGAAAAAAACAGGTTTGAAGATAAGATTATTCTGGGTAGAGATATGGGGCTTGTAGAATGGAATAGCCAGTATGCGAGGTTGAGAGGAGAGGCAAGAAAATGGCTATCATCAATGAGGGACATGCTTGAAGAAGGCAAAAAAGAATGGCATCAAAAAGAGGTTGATTATGTAAGATCAAGAGATGAATGGATAGATAATTTGAAGATTTCAGGTTCAGCAACAATTAATGAGGCTAAAGATGAAATAGCAAAACTTGAGGGTAAGAGTCCCGATTTAAAGGTCAACGGGCTGGATAGTAATTTGATAATGAGCAGGTATATAAACGAAGTAAAAATCCCATCCTGGATGAAAAACTATGAGATAGTTGCAAATAAAACCTTTGAGCCTCTAAAGAAAGAGATTCTTATGGGGGATGATGTCGCAGCTTCATCTAACCTTATCGAAGAAAAAATATCTCTTTTTGAAGGAATGAAGAGCAAAATCGAAACTGAGAGACTTTACTTTAGGCTCATGAAAACAAGGGAAGGCATTTTAGAAGAGGTGAGAAGTACGGATATTTCAAATAAAAAAATGCTCGAAAGTTATCTTAAAGAAAATGGATATTCAAAAAGTGGCGAAGGATATAAAAAGAAAATACTTGTTGATTATTCACTTCTTACAGGAAAGAAGTATAAAGAAAAATCAATTGGCCTGTACTCGGATTTTCATGTTGATATGAGGATTTTTGCAATACAGGACATACAAAGTTTGAGGGCCCTGTCTGATAGTACAGATAGGGAGATATTTATATTAAAAGAAACAAAGAAGATTAAGGATGCTCGAGATAAAATACTCGGATCAAGAGAGGGGGCTAAAAAATCGGTCGGGGAGATATACAAAAGACATATTGGAAGATTCCCGCAGGGAAATGAAATTCAGGGGTATGTTAGCAGTAAAGAAGAAGATAAAAAGGGTGTCATTGGAAAGATTATAGGAAAAGTCCAAAAGTCGATTGGAGAAGTGATGAAGGGAATTGCCTCGATTTTTGTCAAGGACAAATCTAAGGATAATAATTCAGATATTGATGAATTCCAGCAATTATTAATTGCTCAAATCAAGGGCAGTGAAAATGCCAACCTCGAAACAGGTAAAATTATGCTTGATTATCAGTATTATACGGTTGTTCAGGAAAAGGCAAAAGAAAAGGCCAATTCAGGATTCCTTAATGCTCCATTATTTCCAGGAGGCCCAAGCCTCAAATCGATAGGAAGTATTGCTCTTTCACTTGCCGGTGTCGGAGCATTCGGACAGATGCTGTGGGGGTTGGCCTCGGTTGCTGTGACCCATGCCGAGGGAAAACTTGATGATGAGAATGCAGCCCTTTCCATGGTTAAAGAGATCGGGACAACCCTTGCTCTCGGTGGATTGAAGTACAATCTTAATGGTAGTACTGGGATTACCCAGGGGATTGGTGGAAGTTTTTACAATCACGCTATAAGCAGCATGGGAGGATTTGGGGCCGATGCTGGTGGTGCGGTTCTGCATTCGGCAGTCACCGCTGGGAAGTATGCTGTAGACCAGATGGCTGTATCAGCAATAAACTCTTTTGAGATAAACAGAGGTAGACTATCGTTTAATTACACCAATTTTGGAACAGGCATTGGAACGGGGCTGGTGTCCTCTGTGGGAAGGTTCGGCGGGAGCTTTATGTCTGACAGCATAGATATATCAAATGGAGCAAGCTGGGATGGAGATGATTTCAACTACGCTCTGATGAAAGATGAAAACGGAAACTTTATTAGTGATTATTTCAACAGTGATATGAAGAGGCAGAGCAGGCTTGCAGGCAACTTTACCCAGCAGATGATAGATAATGCGACTGGAATCAAGCATGGATTTTCTATTAATCTTGTTAACAGCGGGGACTTTGGTTTTAAGAATGAAATTGGCCTTCTGGAGCTGAACTTTTCCAACTCCGGTATAAAAGCGGATTTATCATCCGGCGGTATGGATTTTTCGGTACATGGGATAAAAGGCATGATTAGAGGTTCTGAAAGAGTCGAGCAGTACAATACAGCATTCAGAGATGGCTATATATCCGATAGAATGAACTATCTATCCGGAAATATGTTGAGGTATGCTTCAGATTTAGGTATATACGAAGGTTCTTCAAAGAAAAAGATTGATAACCTTATATCAGCTCTTGAAAATGGGAAAACCGGAGGATTTGACTATAGCCTTAATGGCCTGGATGTTTATAAAGGTGGATTTGGAACAGCGGTTTACAGTGGCAGGTATTTAAATTGGGACTTATCTTCTGCCGGAAGATATGCAAGCTATATGGGCTATTCCATGGAGAATAAGTTTACCGATATTTATTCAAAGCACACTTCAGTGATGAAGGGTTTTATATATAATGGAAAGGACATTGATAATGAACTAGTTGAAAAAAACTTTGTAAAGACGCTTAATGGTGCAGAAATAACTCATGCTACAGCTTTTCACCTATTTAGCAATAGAGCAAAAAGTTTAAATGTTGGTTTTAATGTATGGATGGGGATAGCAGAGAGATTTGGAATAAGAGATATTAGTATGGCAAAAAATCTAATTAGCTTCAAGAACGGGTCTTTATTAGGGGATCAGGAAGTTTACATGAATAGAGAAACATTTGGTAATATGTATAGGATTCTTGAAAACTCCCTGGATAAATATGCGGGAATTATTTCAAGTGTATATAGGGGAAGTATCGATGAGGATATGGGGGATGTATCGGTTTTAAGAGAGTTATACAATCAAACCGTATTGGAGAGAAGCTACTATGCAACAAAAGAGCTAATCGACAGGAAATATGGCTATGAGGTGGCAAGGTCAGGTGTTGGCAACGAAGTTACGGAGAGTTACGTAAGAATAAGCAACGATAAATACTATTTAATCACAAATGTTATGGATCCTGATAGGAAAGGGCAGGTCAGCAACGGATTGATAATGAGCAGGTATTCCGGATTGAGTTATAAAACTGAGAATAAAAGGCCATATGAAGGAACTGTAATATTACATTACAAGGATGTTACGGATAATTACAAATTAATTTATTATACTAAAAGTGAAATAACAAAGAAGTATAATATCTATAAAGGGAATTTAAACATACTGGATAGAAAGATGGAGGCTTTATTAAAGCCTATACCCGAATATACAGCTGAGGCTATTGGTGACCCTTCAAAAGTATATGTTCCTTCTTATCTTGGTGGGATGGATAAAAACAAGTTGTGCACATGCAATGCTATAGGGAGATTTGGCCTTGGATTGGCAAACAAGATGCAGGAGACCATGGAGGGACAATTGGGTGTTAGAAGATTGTTTAGGCTTATTGGTTTTGTAGGAAATGCTAGAAAATTAAATTGGCAACTTCAAACGTATAACCTTGGAAGACTTTCTAGGAATATGGTAGGGAAAGGCTTATCTGGGGTAGTAGAAATACTTGGATTGGGTGAAGCAATTGCAATAAACGGATATGATGCTGAAGCTTTTAGCAGGCTTGCGAGAGGAACACCAATGGTTGTGTGGAATGCTATTAAATATCAAGATATTGTAAATAATGAGCCGATAGAGGTTAAAGAGGGAGAATTTTTAGGGCATACAATAATATTCAAGTCTTTCGATCAGAAAAGTAAAATAATAAAATACTGGGATCAAGATAGTGGGAAATATGAGAGTGAAGAAAAATATGATGATACAGAATTGGATAATATGATGATATTTAGTATTAAATATAACCAAGAATTTTATGATTTAGAGGATATAATGAATGCATTAGAGG
>JALXDB010000135.1 GCA_026990615.1 Spirochaetota bacterium | reverse complement strand
ATATATTAAATTATAAAAAATAATTTAAAGGTACCTAACGACCGGGATAAAATGCCGGTCAATTCATTCAAAATAAAAGAGATGAAAAGAATTACAAAGCTGCTATTATTATTTTTTACACTATTTCTTCTGGTATTATCTACTATATCCTGCTCCAGGATAAAGTCTACAAAGTATTTCGAAGATGGAAAAAGGCTGTTAAAACAGAAGAAATACGAAGAAGCAATCAGCTCTTTTGAAAACTGCCTCTCACTTGAACCAAAAACCCACCAAGCGGCAGAGGCTATAGGAATTTGCTACGGGGAGATGAAAGATTATGCCAGGGCTGCAGAATATTTCGAGAGGGCTTTAAGTATAAAACCAAAAGATAAATTGTACCTAATGAATCTGGCAATAACCTATGTGAAACTAAAAAGATACTCGGAAGCCAAAGAGCTTTACTACCGCGTGCTTGACATTGATGACAACAATAGCTCGGCAAAAAAGGCTATAGATAATATTGAAAAAATGGGTTACTAATTCAATGCTCTAACAGGCTTTAATATCAAACTACAGTTTTAAAATGCTTAAAATATGAATACAAAAGAAGTTAAAACCGGAAAATCTAACCCAAAATCATACCTTAAATACGCTCTTATTTTCATTGTGATTATTGGTGTGCTCCTCGCCTTTTCCAAGATAAACGAGCTTAAAAAAGATATCCTGAATATGAATATGTGGTATTTTACCGCATCCGTACTATCGGCATTCCTGGTATATACACTCGAAGGTTTTTTTCTCCTTGTATCTCTTAAAGCGTTCGGAGAGAGGCTTCCGGTTTTAACATCGATTAAATACTCGCTCCTTATAAATTCTCTCGGGTATCTTGTTTCTCTTGGAGGCTTAACCCCATTTGCAACACAGGTATACATACTGGACTACCACAACATATCCGCAAGAAAAGCCACCCTGACAAGGATAGTTCAGGTTGTTCTTTTTAATATACTGTTCAACGTTCTTGTAGTTGTGGGTTTCTCATATATAATTCTAGGTAAACACGATACCGGCTTCAGCATACTTACGATGTTTATTGCTATGTTTATATTCTTAATAATTTCACTTACAGCCTACCTGACATTTTTCTGGAAGAGGTTCAGGCAGTTTTCACTTGGCACTTTAATCAAAGGCATCAACAGATTCATAGGTCTATTTTCCAAGAAAAAGAGAATAAACCCGCAAAAAATTGAAGACTACATAAACGATTTTCAGATTGGTTTCAAAAACCTGCTAAAACATCCGGTACTAACCGTAATTATCATTATCATCACAGTAACGGACTGGTTCCTCTGGGTCAGTGTTATGTACTTTGCCTTTAAGGCGATGCACTATACAATTAACCTGGGGGAACTTTTAATTGGATTTGCCGTGGGGCAGACAGTTGCTATAATCTCCATGGTTCCCGGGGGGGCCGGAACGATGGAAGGCTCAATGGCTCTTATCTTCAACGCCTTTGGAGTCGAATTTGAAACAGCAATAGCCGCTGTCCTTTTATACAGGGTAACCTTTTACATTATCCCTTTTATTGTCAGCCTTCCCTTCTACCTAAGTCTGCGTAAAAAGCACAAAACAGAAGTTACCTGAAAATATTAAATTGTGGTATATTATAGAGAATAAAAAAGTTTAACAGGAGGAAATAAAATGAGTAGAAAATGGATCTTTTTGGGGTTATTGATGTTAGGTGCATTTGCAATGGTGTTTGCCGGATGCGAGATGGTAAAAGAAAATATCGAAGAAGTGGTAGAGGTGGGGGCAAAAGCACTTACAAACACGGGGTATTCAAGTTCTTCGGGTAGTAAAACCCCCACCCTTGGTACCAGCTCAGAAGGGGATTTTCAAAATTCACAGTTCTACTCGGACCTGCAAACACTCACTACCCCAACTTACTTCAGCTTAACCTTTGAAAATGAGCAGATCTCCTACGAAGACAACGATGTAACCGTTAACGGGACACTCTACTATGCCTTCGGATGGAAGAGTTCAGGGACCTCTTTCACATTCTACCTCATAGAGTACGGCCCGAATGTAGACCTCACGGTAAACGGGACAGAGCTAAACAATGTTGAAGTAGACCTTGAGTTTACATTTA
>JALXDB010000134.1 GCA_026990615.1 Spirochaetota bacterium | reverse complement strand
TATTCAAAACTCTTCTGCAGGCTGATGGAGTTGGGAGGAGGCTATATCCCGAGTTCAACGTAATAAAGTTCGCTGAGCCCTATGTGAGGAACTGGTTTTTAAGGCAGTTCAGGCTCAAAAATTACATTAAAGATTTTATACTGATGATGGATGATATGAAACATCTCCTGAAATCCCTGCCATCGGAGATCGGTCCTATATTCAAGAGGCTGCTGGGGGGCAAGCTAAGATTGCCCATTTACCACGAAAATCTTGACAGGGCTGTATATGAAATAGACAGAACGGGAAACAGGCTCTCCTTTTCCATTATTATTGCATCTCTGCTACTCGCCTCTTCGCTGCTTGTACAGGCCAGAGTGGGGCCTCTGATTAAAGGCTATCCAGTTATTGGACTTGTGGGATTCGTTGTTGCTGCCGTTATGGGATTGTGGCTTTTAATAGGCATAATCAAGTCGGGAAGGCTCTGACTATTATTACTTTCCTGTAAATTAATAATCTTATTAAATTAACCATTGTATTTTACTTTTGTTGATTGCTGTCCTGACAATTTTGGAAGGAAGCCTGTGTATGAAGTCATCGGAAGATCTCAGAAGAATACTATTAAGAATAGATGGGAAAGGCTATAAGGCGTATAAAGACTGTGAAGGGGTGTACAGGTTTCCCGATTACACCCTGATGATTGACCATGTTCAGGGCGACCCGTTTGCTTCCCCGAGCAGAGTGAGGATTCAGATCCCGATGAGCACTGCCGGTTTCCCTGATGATACCTATTCGAGCAGGAGCAGGGAAATAGCCCTCAGGGACTTTTTAACGAGAAGGTTTTATGAGCTTGCCGATTATTATTCGAGGCGAAGAAAGGGCAGCGGAAAGAGCGGCATAATATCGATTGACAGGCCCGGTCAGGAGGTTCTTGAAAGGACAAGCTGTGTTGTAAATAGCAGTTTTGTTGAGTTTCGTTTTGTTGTCGGATTTCCGGCTCTGGGGAGGAGAATAATTAGCCGGGAAGCTGAATCAATTTTTTTTGAAAAAATCCCGGAAATAGTTAAAAAAGCTGGATTTTACAGGAATCTTGATAGCCGGAAGCTCTACAGGCATATCGAGGTTAATGAAGATGCTGATTTTATAAGGAATATGCTTGGGGAAATGGGGCTTGTGGGTTTTGTAGCCGATGGCTCAATACTTCCCAGGGCAAGCGGGGTTGATCAGAGACCCCTGAAAAAGGGAAAGGTTGTGCCCTTTGAGTCGCCGGATACCATGAGGGTAAAAATAGAACTCCCGAACTCGGGAACCATCTCGGGAATGGGGATACCTGCCGGGGTTTCTCTCATAGTAGGAGGTGGTTATCACGGTAAATCCACGCTCCTCAGGGCACTTCAAAATGGCATTTACAACCATATCCCCGGTGACGGAAGAGAGTTCGTTGTTACAGATGCAACTGCCGTTAAGATCAGAGCTGAGGATGGTAGAAGGGTCGAAAAGGTAAATATATCACCTTTTATAAATAACCTCCCTTTCGAAAAGGATACGGTAAGATTCTCGACCGATGATGCAAGCGGTAGTACATCGCAGGCCGCGAATATAATAGAGGCCCTTGAAATAGGCACAAAGCTTATTATTATAGATGAGGATACATCGGCAACCAACTTTATGATCAGGGACCACAGGATGCAGGAGCTTGTTTCAAAGGACAGAGAGCCCATAACTCCTTTCATAGACAAGGTAAGGCTAATGTACAGGGATTACGGGACATCAACAATTATTGCTCTGGGTGGCTCCGGTGACTACCTGGATGTTGCTGATAAGGTTATCTGTATGATAGAGTACCTTCCCCATGATTTTACAGAAAGAGCAAAGAGGATAGCTGAGAATTTTAAAACAGGAAGGATTGCAGAGGGTGGAGAGAAGTTCGGGGAGCTGAGTATGAGGATACCAAATCCCGGAAGTTTTGATCCGAGCAGGGGCAGGAGGGATGTTAAGATAACTTCAAAGGGCCTCAAGTCAATTGTTTTCGGAACCCACACAATTGATCTGGGAGCGGTCGAGCAGCTGGTCGATGTGAGTCAAACCAGGGCTGTTGGAGATGCAATATACTATTCAACCAGATATATGGACGGCAAAACCACCCTCGCTGATATTATACGCAGTGTTTTCGCTGATATTGAAAAACAGGGACTTGATGTGATAGGTCCGAAACCGGTTGGAGACTACGCATATTTCAGGCCATTTGAGCTTGCAGGTGCTATTAACAGGCTGCGGACTCTTGTAATAACTTAGGACTCTACCTTATTACTGTATTGGCGACCTGGAATGGTTTTTAATCACCTAAAACAGTTTTAAAACAGCTTTATTATAGAGAGCAAGTTATATAAGATTAATAAATTACCACTATCAGGAGAATAATATGGATAATGCTGAAAAGGCCAGGATGGAAAATGGTCGATTGTTTGTTCCTGACCATGTCGTAATCCCCTATATAGAGGGGGATGGCATCGGTCCCGATATATGGAGAGCTGCATCGTTTGTATTTAACAGTGCCGTTGAAAAGGCTTACGGCGGTGCCAGAAGTATTCAGTGGAAAGAGGTTCTTGCAGGACAGAAGGCGTTTGACAGAACGGGTAAGTGGCTGCCGGAAGAAACCATATCCGCCTTTGAAGAGTATCTCATTGGTATTAAAGGACCTCTTACTACACCTGTGGGGGGTGGTTTCAGGAGTTTAAATGTAACTTTAAGACAGCGGCTCGATCTTTACGTCTGTTTAAGGCCTGTAAGGTACTTCAAAGGAGTCCCATCGCCTGTAAGGCATCCGGAGAAGGTTGATATGGTTGTTTTCAGGGAAAATACCGAGGATGTCTATGCAGGCTATGAGCTTGAGGAGGGAAAAGAAGAGACAGAGAGAATGATAAACTTTTTAAAGGAAAACTACGGCTGGGAGATTCCTTCAGATTCCGGTATTGGAATTAAACCTATAAGCAGGTCAAGAACGAGAAGACTGGTGGAAGCAGCTATTAACTACGCTGTAAAGTACAGGAGAAGAAGTGTAACACTGGTTCACAAGGGCAATATCCAGAAATTTACCGAGGGAGCATTCAGGAAGTGGGGGTATGAGCTTGCCCGGGAGAAGTATAGAGACATTGTTGTAACGTACGATGATTTCAACGGAGATATTCCCGAAGGGAAGATTCTTATAAAGGATGTGATTGCAGATATATTTTTTCAGCAGGCCCTGACAAGAGCGGATGAATTTGATGTAATAGCAACCATGAACCTGAACGGGGATTACATATCTGATGCCCTTGCAGCACAGGTCGGAGGTATTGGTATAGCCCCTGGTGGAAATATCAACTATCAGACGGGGCATGCTGTATTCGAGGCAACCCACGGTACGGCGCCGAAATATGCAGGGCTTGACAAGGTAAATCCCGGTTCGCTTATACTATCGGGGGAAATGATGTTCAGGTATATGGGCTGGGATGAAGCTGCAGATTTAATTATAAAGGGCCTTGAAGAAACCATAAAAGAAAAAATTGTCACCTATGACTTTGCAAGATTGATGGAAGGGGCAAAGGAGGTAAAATGCTCCGAGTTTGCCGAAGAAATGGTTAAGAGGATGAATTAACGTCTTGTAAAGCAGTACAAATATGTATAGAATTATACAAAAACCATTTCAGGGGAATGAAGATGTCTGTTGTTAGAACCTATGCAGTGGATATGGGAGCGTCGGGTATAAAGTGCTTTGTAGGCACATTTGATGATGCCGGATTTAAACTCGAAGAAATCTACAGATTCGAACATGAAACAGCCGATTTTTTTATACCCGATAGTAGCGGGAACTTTACCCAGAGGACCTACTGGGATGATATCTACATCTACAATAATGTTATTAAAGGGCTGAAAAGATACAGAAAAGATGTATCCGATAAGCTCAATTCAATCGGGATAGATACCTGGGGAACAGACGGACAGTTCATCAATGAAGATGGTGATATGATATCAAAGATATACTGCTACCGTGATCACAGGCTGGATAACATGGTGGATAGAATAATGGCAAAGATAGACAAGAGATTGATATACCAGATAACAGGAATACATTTTCAGCCCTTTAATCTGAGCAATCAGCTCCTGTGGTTTGTCGAAAACAGGGGTTACATGTTAAAGCTCAATTTGAAATTTCTACTTATGTCCACTGTTTTTTACTACTACCTTGGCGGTGTTGTTAAGGTAGATTCTACTCTGGCGAGTGTTACACAGCTCATGGATGCCAGAAAAAGGGTTTGGAGTGAAAAGGTTTTCAAAACGCTGGGAATTCCCATTGACATTATGCCGGAGATAGTAGACCCGGGAACTATTGTGGGAAAACTATCCGACCCTTTAGGGGAGTTTGTCGGTTTAAAAGATGTTTCATTGATTGCTGTTGGTTCGCATGACACGGCCAGTGCTTTTGCAGCAGCGCCGGTTGAGAATATAGATGATGCTCTTATAATAAGTTCAGGAACCTGGTCTTTGATTGGAAAGCTTGTTCCCGAACCTATAACGAGTGATGAGGCGATGGAGGCAAATTTGAGCAACGAGGGTGGAATTGGGAATATACGGCTTTTGAAGAATTGTATGGGAACATGGCTGGTGCAGGAGCTCTTGAGAAAATGGGCAGATGAAGATGGTAGGAAGATGAGCTGGGACGAAGTTTTAAATCTTACCCGAAAGGCCGAGCCTTTCACCTCGTTCATTGACCCCGACGACAGCTCCTTTTACAATCCTCCGGATATGGAAGAGGCGATTAAGAACTTCTGCAGGAAAACCGGTCAGAGGGTCCCTTCAGACAGAGGAACAATACTTAGAGTTGTGTATGAGAGCCTGGCCATGAAATACAGGTATATAAATGAGCAAATAGAGAGAGTAACGGGCAAGAAGAACAGGGTTCTTCATATTGTTGGTGGCGGCAGTAAGAATGTACTTCTGAACCAGTTTGCTGCTGACTCCACCGGACTCAGGGTATTGGCCGGCCCGGATGAAGCTACGGCCTCGGGGAACTGCATGGTTCAGGCTATTGGTCTTGGAGTTGTGAAGGATGCAAGGCATTCCATAGATCTGATAAGGGAGGCGTTCAAAATTGAGGAGTACGAACCGAAAAATGTTGATAGGTGGACAAATGCGTACTCCATGTTTAAAACTCTGGTAAACCCCTAGCTTCTATAATATCTCTGTAGATAATTCTGTGATCTTCTGGGATTGCTTTATACATAAGGGCTGCCAGGTGTCTGAAAACGTACCAGGAATCTTTATATAACCGCTGGTTTAAAAGATTTCTCATGGCAAGAGATGAGATTGTCATGAATACCTTTGTCCTGAGCGACTCGTTTATGAGGTGCTTGAGCTTATCGTTACCGAATCCCTCTTTTTCTCTAAGCCTTTTCATTTCGACCAGTTCGTTGAACCTGTCTGTAATCCATTTCTCATAATTTTGCCTCATTGCACTGCTGTTTCTCATATCCAGAAGTTCTTTTGATATAAAGTAATGTTCTGTGATAAATGCCTCTATACTGTTAAAATCAGGGGTCTGGTTGTTTATGCTGGAATCGATAATAGGATTTTTAAATATCTTGTGCAGGGCCCATCTCGTCGATAGAACGTTTACGGCAACTCCCACCTGATGTCTTACAAGCTCCTGAAGTAGGGACCTTGGAATACCCTCGATGAGTATATGATAGATGATATGTTTGAGGATGGAAAGGTGGGGGACTTCGTCCCTTAATGATCTCATGAGGAGCTCTATGTTCTTATCGTAGTTTTCGCTGTTTATTTTATCTAATGTATCTGTACATATTCTTAACCCCATAAAGGCGTTTTCTATTCCATCGTAATCAAGAACAGAAACTTTTATCTTATCCATTTTACTTACTCCCGAATTATCTTCGTTGTTTGGTGTAACAAAACCAGTAATAAAGATTGTTGAGATAGCTTATATATTAAAATTTTTATGAGATGTCAATATAAAACTAAGGCCTTCTTTTATAGAGGGATAACTTTGCCCTTTCCGAAACAGATATGGGGTAGAGCAGTGCACCTTTAAAATCATAGAGGTAAAGCTCTCTAACCGGATAATCTATTCCTTTTACCCTGTTTAAAGCCACTATATAGAAGCTGTTCTTTGTTGTTAAGAATGAAACCCCTTCAATTTTAAAATTAAAACTTCTTCTATCTATTTTGCCTGTTTTCTTGTCGTATATGTATACGCTTTTTGGATCTTCCTGTTTATATACTATATATCTGTCGTCGGGATTCGCCCCCAGCAGTTTTACTTTTTCATCTCCATCGAACAGTTTAAGAAGGGATTGGCCAGGTTTTTTATAAAGCAGATAGAATACAGTTTTGTCTTTTGCTATATAGAACGAATAGTTTGTTAAGAAGTGATTTGCACCCTTTAATTTCATTGATATGTAGTAAAAAACATCTCCCGATGGAATATTTATTATTCTTATTGCATCCTCGGATACTATTGACAGAGCGGTTCCATCGCTTGAGAAGGAGATTGAGTTTTTCACATCATTGGTTGATGGCATAAAACTATCAACGAGTGTAATTTTTTCTCTGTTGTTGACTCTAAAAAACTTCAGGTGGTTGTTTTCCATGTAGACTACAGCGTCTCCTTCCGGTGTACGGGACGCAAAAGATATATCTTCGGAAATTACGTAATTTTCCCTGCTGTAATTTACAATTCCAAGGATATTTTTTCCGTTCTGCCTGTCGATGTAAAGAATTGAACCATCTTTCAGAAAATCCAATTTCAAGAAATCTTTTCCATTGAGAAGCCTTTTCAACAATCCTTTACTGTTTGAAATATAGTAAATTGCCTGTTTATTCTCACCTCTTTTAATAGCAGCGGCGACTGTATCATCGTTGAAGGCAACTGCAAGCTTGAGGAAATATCCGCCTGTGTCAAAACTGAGCCTTATGTTCCTGCCAAGCTCTATGTTTTTTGTTACAAGGTAGTCTCTGCCTTCTATAAGCGAGTGATAGCATATTGTTGTTCTATCCGGAGATACAACCGGTTTCAGATATATTTTTTCACCGTACCTCGGGATAAAGGTAAGGGTTGATTTCTCTGGATCGAAAATGTAGAGTTCAAAGGTCTTTAAAACAGGGTCCAGTAGCGGATTCCTGTATCTTAAGAACAGAATTCTCCCTTTACTTAAGGGGTAGTAGTCGTAGCAGAGATCGTAGATATACTGACCTGCGGCTGTACCTGTATAGAGTATGGTAAATATTATTAGAAAAGCAATAATATTAATTGTTTTTTTGAAACTCTTGGATATTAACATTTTCATTATTTAAATATTATACTATAATATTT
>JALXDB010000133.1 GCA_026990615.1 Spirochaetota bacterium | reverse complement strand
TAATAATTTGGATAAGATTTGTGTTTATATATACATATAATGAATTACACGTCATTTTTATAGTATTTTGAAAACATAAAATTATCTATTTTTTTGAATTAAAATTGTAAACTCGACATTGGTCTTATTTATTAACTGATTTTTACATGCCCGGTTGTAAGCACATTTAGACGCCTCACCTTTTGTCATTAAAGATTTCTCACCCTGATGAATCAGGGCTTCGAAATGACACATTGCCGTGTCTTTATATAAAAGTTCACACCAATATATAAACATTGTCTAATGTCATTTCGAACGAGCGAAGTGATGTGAGAAATCTTTACAAAGCATAACAAAGTATTTCTTTTTTTCAACCGCGGCGAATAACTCATCGCTCTTTAAAATAAAAATCAACCACACCAAAATATTTCAACCTTAATAATAATTACACATTTTATTGTAATAATTACCCATCTGCTGTACAATAAAACACGGTTTTATAAAGGAGGCGCATTATGAAAAAAGTAATATATATCTTATTCATCACAGCTTTGGTTTTAACACCACTACTTCTTCAGGCTAAAGAAGTTTCCCCGCCATATACCTTAACTCTTGGCGGGCGCGGGGGATACATCATGCCCATGGGAAGCCAGAAGGATATCCTTAACGGCGGGATTAATGCCAGTATCTTTCTAAACTACAATCCAAAGCTGATAAATAACTTTTTAATACAGCCGGAGTTTTCCTACTCCGGCTTCAGGTTAACGGCAAACAAGGATGTCCTTTCATCCTACTTTGCCTTCGGGGTAAATGCCTCGTACAACATCCCTATTTTAAAGTTCCTCGAGGTAAACACCCTTGCCGGCGGCGGCTACTACATGAACCGCCTTGTTGAAAACAATACGGTAACAGGAAAATCTTACAATCCCTATATAAAGGCATCCCTCGGGCTTGACATCAACATTATCTACAACTTCAATATGAACGCCTCTGCAAACTACATAAACTACCTTGCAGCAGGCGGCAATTCAACTTCAGCCCTGTCATTTACAGGGGCTGTAAACTACCGATTCGGCAAGAATCCGGCAGAGCTTAACTACGACCGCAGCATCGAAATAAAAGAGGTAAAAATAAATCCGCTTTTTTCTGCCCTTTACAAATACTACGAAACCGCACCTGCGGGCAGGGTAACCATTGCAAATATATCAAAAAACAAAGAGGTTAAAAACATCAAGGCATCTGTGATGGTGAAGGATTTTATGGACTACCCAACCGCCAGCAAGGTGGTTGAAAGCATTAAGCCCGGCGAAACGGTGACAATTGACCTGCACATGCTCTTCAGCAACAAGGTTCTTTCAGTCACCGAAGACACACCTCTTTCTGCAAATATTAAGGTTGACTACGTTGTTTCAGACCGGGAGTTTTCAAAAGAGGACAACGTTACCTTTCAGCTCTACAATCGAAATGCAATGACATGGAGCGACGACCGGAAGCTTGCATCTTTTATCACTCCAAAGGATTCACCGGTAAAGGTATTTGCCCGAACGGTTTTGCAACAGTATAAGGCTAACAGAATCAACGTGCTAAATCAAAACCTGCAAACTGCAGTTGAAATATTCGATGCCCTCGGAACATACGGGCTTACCTATGTAGTTGATCCAAAGACGCCTTTTACCAAGCTCTCAGCCCAGAAGGATGCGGTAGATTATGTGCAGTATCCCCGAGAGACGCTCAGGTTCAAAACAGGCGACTGCGACGACCTTACCACATTGTATTGCTCGCTTCTGGAAAACGTCGGTATATCAACGGCCTTCATCACAATCCCCGGGCATATATTTATGATGTTTGATACAGGCATTTCAAGGTATGATTTTCGTGAAATCACCGATGACAGAGGGCTAATAATAGAAAAAAACGGCAATATATGGGTGCCTGTGGAAATCACCATGCCAGGCGAGCCGTTTATCAGGGCATGGCAGGAGGCCGCCAAAGAGTACAATCGCTCTGTGCAGAAGGGCGATAAAATCGGGCTCTACTTAACAGCGGATGCATGGTCAAAGTACGTACCGGTAACTCTTGAAGATTTCGGATGGGAGCCTGAGGTTCCGGAGCCCGCACAGATTGCATCTCTGTACAATAGGGATATAGAATACCTCG
>JALXDB010000132.1 GCA_026990615.1 Spirochaetota bacterium | reverse complement strand
GTGTTAAAAACATAATGTTATGAAATCGATACTGCCCTTAGTAATTTCATAATAAAATGTATTACTCAGAGCATTTCCACGATACCATATATAAGCGTTGTAAACCATATCTTAGACAGAGGCTGCTGTGCGGTTAATTTCAATTTCCCAGGGAATTTTAAACTTTCCTTTATAAATCGTTTTTCAAAACTAAAACATTTAAGACAACCAAAATCGATAAACAGGGCAATCAATTTGCTAAACAAACATATCTATAAACATTCATATTTAATTAGCAATATTACTATATTAGTAGTATAATATTTGTAATTAAACCAATTTCTTTAAGGCATATAAAGTAGTCATAAAAAGGAGGTTCTATGTTAAAACTTACAAGAAGAGAGTTCATTAAAGCTGGCCTTACGACTGCCTTAATGCTCTATCTCAATCCTTTTAAAATTATTGCATCTAGCAGAAGCAAAAACTGGAAAATGCCCGAGGAGGGGCGGATAAGCTATCTATCAGGAAGTGTGTACATCAACGGTAAAATTGCAGAAGTAGGTGATAATATTGTTAAAGGAGATACGGTAAAAACAGGACCTGATTCAGAAGCTGACATTGAAATTAGAGATTTTGCAGTTTTTCATATAAAGCAAAATACTGAGATTACAATCGATCAAATACTGAACAAAACGAAACTTACAGTAAAACAGGGTTGGTTTTTAACTATAGTTAAACGGGGCACCCCATTTATTGTGGCAACTCCTATGATACTTGCAGGAGTCAGAGGGACAGTATTTTTCTTTAACGTTATAAATGAAAATAGCCTATACTTCTGTAACTGTAATGGCACTGTGGATCTCATCGGAGCTGATACCGGTAAACGTATTAAAAAGGTTGTGAGTTACTACCATACGGCTTATACTATCAATAAATCGAACAGCAGCAATATTGAATACTCTAAATCAACGCTAAAATATCACGACGACAATGACATTCTCCGCATTGCGAACAGGTTTCCGGTTGAAACAAGAGTTTTCAGGCAAAAGCAGAACGGTAAAAAGAAAAAGGGAAACTCAGGATACAATTAATTTTATAAAAAGGCGGATTTATATAATAAAAGTTTTATAGCTATTTTGCATATCTGTATAATAAAAATAATATTAAAAGAGTAATGAAATGGGCCATACTCCTGCAAGTGTATTGATACTGTACTTCAGCGGCACAGGGAACACACATTTTGCCGCAAAAAAATTAAGCGAACATCTAAATAAACATGGCATAAGATGTGATATTGCTCCCTTTGAGCTCGGAAAATTTGACACCATAAAGAATTACGATCTCCTTATTTTAGGTTTCCCGGTCTATGCCTATTCAATGCCAGAATTTATGAAAAATTCGATTAATAAACTCCAAAAGCCAAAAACCGGAGCTGTTTACATCTTTTCAACATACGCCCTTCATCCGGGCAATGCATTGAGAAAGAGTGCAAAACTCCTGAAGAATAGCGGATTTATCCCCATCGGGTACGGCAAGGTGAAAATGCCGGGATCAGATGGGATGCTTTTTTTAAAAAAGGAATCCCCTTATATCAAAAAGAGTAAAAAAATTATTAGCTCGGGTTTTAACAGTATCGAAAAAATCGCTATTGATATAAAGGAGATAGTAAAGGAAAAATTGCCTAACCTGCACCGGGGGTCTTCTGGAATCAATTCAAATGAACTGGAAATCATACCCCCTATTTCTTTACCATCGATATTTATTGAAGCTTTAATTATCCCGATATTTAAAATTATTGAGCGTAAAGCCAAAAAGAGGTTTTATGCGGACGAAAAATGCAACCGATGCGGTATATGCGAGAAGATATGTCCTTCAAAAAATATAACAGTTACAAAAGAGAAGGTTATTTTCGATGGCCGATGCTACCTCTGTTTAAGATGTATTCATCAGTGTCCGCAGGAGGCCATACAGATTGGAAAAGCTACAGTTGGAAAGTACAGATACAGAGGTCCTTTTCAAGATTTTAATCCTTTAAAAATTCTTTCGAATTAAACAAAACCACTCAGCCTTCCCGATAATATTGGGTGTAAAACAATAACTCCATATCAGTACAGCACTAAAATAAACAGCCTACCAGTTTGCCACTCATTATAATTTTTT
>JALXDB010000131.1 GCA_026990615.1 Spirochaetota bacterium | reverse complement strand
ATTAGAAATGGTGTCAAAATCGAAAAGATACTTGACGGCGGATACCAGGAGTTTGACCTGAGAGCCGGCGTTGAAAATGTACCCGGCATAGCAGGATTCGGTAAAGCCTGTGAAATTTTTGAAGAAGTCGATGTAGCCAGGATAAAAGACCTTAGAAATTATCTTTACGAGGAACTGAAAAATAATATAGACGGGGTCCTGTTGAATGGATCTTCCAACTTTGAAAGGCGTTTACCCAATAATCTAAACGTAACTTTTCAGTACGTTGAAGGAGAATCCGTTGTCCTTCACCTTGATATGCGTGGAATAGCTGTAATAACAGGGTCTGCATGTTTTTCGCGGAGCTTACATGCAAGCCATGTTTTGCTTGCAATGGGGTTTACCCATGAAAGGGCTCACGGATCAATAAGATTTGGATTAAGCAAATATACGGAAAAAGAAGATATAGACTACACAGTGCTTCATACAAAGGAAGTGGTTGAAAATCTTAGAAATTTGAGCCCACTTACACAAAAATGAGAATAAAAGGAGCTTACCATGTCATTACCATACTCAGAAAAATTGATTGAATACTTTTTACATCCTAAAAATGTAGGAGAACTAAGCGATGCTGATGCAGTTGCCACAGAAGGTTCTCCGGCATGTGGAGATATGGTGAAACTTTATCTAAAAGTGGATGAAAACACAAAAAAAATAAAAGATATAAAATTTAAATCTTACGGCTGTGCTTCAAATATTGCAACAGCATCAATTATAACCGAACTCGCTAAAAACAAAACAATCGATGAGGCAAAAAAAATAAACTGGAAAGAGGCGGCAGATGAGCTTGGAGGGCTTCCGCCAGCAAAGGTTCACTGTGCCGTATTGGCTGTTGATGCTCTAAAAACCGCAATTGAAAATTACGAATATAAACACGGCCTCGTTAAGGAGAAAAGGCCAACCACTATCGAATTAATTAAAAATAGACTTAAACATGTAATTAATCCGCTGACGGGTCTGGATGTTCTCAAGGTAAACTTTATTAAAGATATAAAGCTGGAAGACGGTATCATAGAAATCTACTTTAACCTGGACAGTGACCATCAGTTCGCCGATAGTATAAGAGATGAAATTAAGGAAAGACTCGAACCCCTCTGGGACATAAAAGAGGTTCGTGTAATCTTTAACGATGAAACAAATTAGCCAGTTTGTATAGTTATAAAAACTGAAAATTTTATAAGATTTACATTAATTTTATAATAGCATTTTTGTACGAAATAGTATATATTTATAAAAACTTCAAAACTCATACAGGAGAGCCAAAATGAAGAAATACGTTTGTACAGTATGCGGCTATATCTATGACCCCGAGGTTGGAGATCCGGATAATGGTGTAGAGCCGGGAACACCTTTTGAAAACCTTCCTGAAGATTGGGTATGCCCCGAATGTGGAGCAGGGAAAGATGCTTTTGAAGAGATGGATTAAAACTATATAAGGGGGAACCTGATGTTAGATAAAAAGTTAGAAGAGATAATTGATTTCGCCATTGAAAGGGAAAAAGAGGCGGTGAAGTTCTACCGGGATCTGCAGGAAATGACAAAATTCTCTTCTAAAAAGAAGATGCTCAAAGACCTTGAAAACATGGAAAAGGGGCATATAGAAATTCTAGAAAATTTAAAAAACAAAGAATTAAAAGATATTGAAGTTCCCGAAATTCAAGACCTACATATAAGCGATTATATGGTTGCTCCAAAGCCTGAAGGAGAGCTTAGCTACCAGGATATAATATCCATAGCTATAAAGAAGGAGGAGGCTTCTTACAAGCTCTATAAAGATCTGGCCGAAAATACAGATAACGAGAATGCCCGTAAGCTTTTTCTTAAACTTTCATCCGAAGAGGCAAAGCATAAACAGATTTTCGAAAAGATATACGATGAAGAAATCCTGAGTGAAGATTAATAAACCCGGTTTTTAAAGTCTGTTCTGACCGGTACTTATAAGCGTTAACTGCCTGTAAATTAGAGTTTAATCAACGAGTAATACCCTGTAATAAGAATAATTGAAATAAATGCTACTCTCTATTACCTCAATTGTCACAATTAAGTGTAATAATTTTAAACTTAAAATCGTTTGATTTATTATATCTATATCGTATAATAT
>JALXDB010000130.1 GCA_026990615.1 Spirochaetota bacterium | reverse complement strand
GAATTGATAAAAAGGAGATTGATAAGATATTTAAAGTGTTTTATAGGGGGAATGTTGCAAGAGATAAGAACCTTGAAGGGTCGGGTTGCGGCTTAAGTATAGTAAAAAAGATAGTAGAAATACACGGTGGTTCAATTTCGGTAGAAAGTGAGCCTGGAAGAGGTACAAAATTTATTATAGAACTCCCCCTTAAAACTTAAACAGTTTAAAGAGTTATTTTAAAAGGATATTACCCATTTTAATTTTTATTTCTCCTATCTATAACCCGCCTTCTTTTCATGCTTCTTTTTATAGTTCTTGGTTCAACCAGTTTTATGTCTGGTATAATGTCGAGTCGCTCTTCAATTTCCCTGCTGATATTTTTTTCTATCTCCGTCAATCTCTTCATCTCGTCTGAAAAAATATCCTGGGAAATTTCTATTTGAATTTCGAGATTGTCTATATTGTCCTTCTTATCCAGCACAAGCTGAAAATTGACAGATTTGCCAACAACATCTTCGATGATCTTTTCGAATTGAGAGGGAAATATGTTTTTTCCGTTGATAATTATCATATCATCGACCCTTTCGGAAACCCTTCCCATTTTTACCAGGGTTCTTCCGCAACCACACCCATCTGGATAAAGTACTGTAAGATCGCCTGTTCTATACCTTATAAGCGGATAGGCTTCCTTGCTAATTGTTGTTATAACCAGTTCACCCTTTTTACCGAAATCGAGTATTTCACCTGTATCGGGATCGATGACTTCGGGGATAAAATGATCTTCTGCGATGTGCAGACCGTTTCTCTCCTCACATTCAAATGCAACACCGGGGCCGATTATTTCTGTTAGCCCGTAGTTGTCGAATAGTTTTATTGAAAATTTATCTTCGATTTCTCTTCTAAAGCTTTCGCTCCAGGGTTCAGCGCCAAGAAGGGCTGTTTTCAAAGACAATTCGGCGGGGCTTATTCCTTTTATATCCATAATCTCCGATAACTGGGCCATAAAGGTTGGGGCACAGATGCATACGGTTACCCTGTAATCCTTCATTATTGTAAGCTGGTCTTCTATATCTGCTGAAGAGCTCGGAATAACCGATGCTCCAATTCTTTCTGCCCCGTAGTGAAAGCCAAGGCCGCCTGTAAAGAGACCATAGGGAAAGCTTATCATTATTATGTCGTCTTCAGTTACACCAGCTGCTGATAGCACTCTGGCCGTTAATTCAGTCCAGTGTTCTATATCGTTTTTAGTATAGCCAACTATGATTGGCTGCCCCGTTGTTCCCGAAGTGGATTGCATTCTGACAACTTCCCTGAGAGGAACGGCGAACATGTCGTAAGGATAGGCAAGCCTTAATGTTTCTTTTGTAGTGTAAGGTATCTTTTTCAGGTCTTCAAGAGAGGATACATCGAAAGGATCGAAGCCTATTTTATCGAAAAGATTTTTGTAGTAGGAAACCCTTCTGTAAACTCTACTTAGTGTTTGCTGCAATCTTTCAAGCTGAAGCTGTTCAAGTTCATCTCTATCAATAGTTTCGTATTCTCTATTCCATATAGCCATGGTGATTTCCTCCGTAGATAAAGAAAAGATTGGGTCTTATGGCTTTATTCACTTCTACCAAGATAGGCCCTCATTACCTCTTTGTTGTTTTTTAACTCTTCACTACTCCCGGAAAGCACAATCTGCCCTGTTTCTATTACATATCCTCTTTCACATATATCAAGGGCAAGCTTTGCATTTTGCTCAACAACAAAGAGTGTTAAATTCTCTCTCTTCCTTAATTTTAACAGTGTATCGAATATATTCTCAACTATTTTAGGTGCAAGACCAATTGACGGTTCGTCAAGGAGAAGCATTTTGGGTTTAGCCATTAAGGCCCGGGCTATAGACAGCATCTGCTGTTCTCCACCCGAGAGAGTTCCTGCAAGCTGATCTTTTCGCCTGTACAAAATCGGAAATATAGAAAAAATCTCATCTATCCTTTCATTAATCTCCTTTTTTGAAGTTCTGCTGTATATAGAGTATGTTCCCAGGATTAGATTATCCATAACGCTCATCGGGTAGAATAGCTGCCTCCCTTCCGGCACCAGTACAATGCCGAGTTTTACAATACTGGAAGGTACAAGACCCAGAATCTCTGTATTGTTGAAGAGTATTGAAC
>JALXDB010000129.1 GCA_026990615.1 Spirochaetota bacterium | reverse complement strand
GTCCTTGCCGCCGGATACCGCCAGGCCTATTTTATCATCTCTGGTAAACATTTTAAAATGGTGGATAACCCTTTCAACCTGTCTGTGTATATGCTCAATGAAGTGATACTCGCAGAATTTTGCTCTATGCCTCTCAATTTTTATTGTAGCAGGATTTCCGCAAACACTACACTTCATCATGATTTACTTCATCCTTAAAATATTTTTTATTCAGTACAATAAACTATGATTTTTTAAAATTACAATACTGAGATTAGATTAAAGATTAAATAAAAATTAATCAAATTGTCCAGATAAAATAAAGATAATTATGAATATTATAGGGGGATAAAACCAATTTTTGATTGTAGTACATGCGGCATTAAAATTGTATGGATGGGGAGAAGACAGAAATGGATATATAACAAAAAGGGCTGCGGCATGACCATTTGCAATTTTACTGGCAATTTCATACATTATCAAACTCAAAATCTATAAAATTCAAACTTCTTTCGTAATATTTCAGATAGTAGTAACTTTTCCCTGATAAATCAGCTTTCAGTAAAACCATCATATATCTGGAAATTAAGCTGTACCATTTCATTAAATATTTTTACAGGAATATAGATACATTATCTTATATGACCTTTACCTCCTTTAGATTTATTTTTAATTTCCGATTGAATTCTAAAGAGAAAAAAATGTTAAATTTTTTATTGCTCCATGGAGTTATAACAGGATACCTTAATATACAACTTCAGAAATAGCTGTCTTAGATGGTAAGAATCTACAAAAATGAATCAGCAGATGATAAAAATCGATGAGAAGAAAAAATAGAAAAATACAGGGAAAATGATGATGGAACCCTTCATAGCGGCAATTTGTATGCTTATGGATAAAAACACAACGTAAACGCGATGGGACCGAATGTTGCTGGTGTAATCGGTTCGGCTATCGCAGCGGGAGTCTTACTTTCCATCGGGCAATGACCCGTGAATCTTCTGCATCAAAAGAACAAGGGGTATAATGACAAGCGTTAGTGCAGCAAGGATATAGAATATTGCACCCAGCGAAATCTTATCTCCTATATAACCGAAAATCATTGGGCCAAGTGATTCAGCCACCAGATAAATCGTATAGAACAATCCATATCCTCTGTTTCGGCCTTCAGCGGAAACCAGCTCAGCAACCGTCGCATACAGAACCGTAGAAGTTCCGTTGAGCATAAAACCATGCACCAGCAGTATAGGTATTAAAAGGAAAATACTGTTGTTTAGATAAATCATAATAATCGTAATGGAAGTAAGGATTTCTGTCGTAAAAATCATTAGAATATAACCGAGTTTATCCGATAAAAATCCACAACCAAGCTTCCCCGCCGAGCCACCGAAAAGAAGTACTGTTAAATAGAACCCGGTTTTAGTATTGTCAACCCCTTTTTTTATCAGTAGAAAGGGAAGGTAGGTAAGCATAACCATTCTTGACATTGCATCAATTACACCTATCAATGAGAGAAGTACAAACCCAGGGATTGATAGAATACCCCATCTATTCCCTGTACCAGACTTCTTATTGCTTTTTCCTATACTGTTCTTATCCCTATCAGAATCTTTAAAAGCCTTTACTGGTGAGGCATAAATGATAAAAAGAACAGCACCAATTAGAATCCCCATCATGCCAATGAGGATGAAGTTCCATTTCCAGGAAAAGTAGAATAGGAGTAAACCAACCAGCACCGGGAACAGAGTTTTTCCGACGTCTCCTGAAAAGTTTAATATGCCCAGCGCTCCTGCTCTCCCCTCATTGTCATATATTTTAGAAATAAAAGAAGTCCCTATTGGATGCTGAATATTTCCCCCCAATCCCGCCAAAACGGCGATAATTAAAAGCATTTTAAATGAATTAGAAAGTCCCATAAAGATGAATCCACCTGCAATCCATACCATCCCCAGTATTAGAACCATTATTTCTCTATAGTTTTCCAAAAGCATGGAAAAGGGAAGCTGGGCAAAAGATGTTGAAAAAGAATAAGCAGTTCTCAATGTTCCAACTTTAGATAGAGAAAGCCTAAAGTCATCGGCTATCAGGGGCAAAAGAGGATAGAGTGAAACGGAGAGTCCATCAACAAGAAAATGAAGTAAGGAAGCACCGATTATATATCTCTTTTTATCCTGCAAACCCTATTTCTCCCCACCATTACTTATTCTCATCCATCTCAAAACCGCTTATTCCAATGTTTACCTCTTTAATATTAACCCCGGCAAATTTATCCATATTTTCCATTATATAGTTTTGAAGTTCCTGCATGGTTCCTGCTACTCTAATACCGTATGGGACCTTTAACATAAGAATCAATCTGTAGCCTCCCTTGTGCCTCTCCACAATTACCCTTTCAACCGACAATCTATTGTCAAACTCTTTTACACACTGATAGACCATCTGGCTAACCGCACGGTCTGAAATTGTAATTTTCCCTTTTTTGTTAAAATTAGGCCTGACAATAGATTTCTCATATATATCAAACTTCTTCTTTTTGAAGATCTTATTTTCCAGAAGAATTTTAATAGATTGAAAAAATATCTGCGGATAATTTGTTCTCACCTCAACCGCCGGTACGGGTATAACATGTTTTCCTTCCAGCTCTCTGGATTTTTTTGCCTCTCTTATCTCTTCTTCAGAGGCAATTTCTTCAATTTTAATTATCTTTTTAGGAAGTGGCAGACCAAGTCTCTCGGCTATCTTTTTTGCCATCTTTTCTGAGGTAGCAAGAATTAAAACTCTCTTAAAGTTCTCATTTTCAAGGGTTTTTAGAACTTCATCAAGATGGTTATCATCCAGAAAAAGAGCCGTTTTTATAGCTTCTACCGATGATTCCTCCTTCTTTGCAGATCTACCTGCAATTATTTTTTCTCCTTTTATTACAAGTCCATCATCTATGATTACATCTATGTTGTACTTATAAGCAATCAACTTCGCTCTAAAACTCTTTCCTGTTCCACTCTTTCCAACAAGAGCAATTACCTGAATACCCCTGAAAACCCACAATATCTGATGAAACAGCTTTTTGATATTGAGTTTATTTGCGAAGCTCCTCCTGTAAAGATTAAATATTGTTTCCTTTTTATGTGATTCAAAAACAGATTCAGGAGGCAGAACTTTGAAGTTTATTTTTTTATTATTCTTTCCCATTCCCAATCCTGTAATATTAAAGTGTCGAAATTATACCTCTTTTAACAGTATGGATTCTATATCATAATTCAATAACACACTCTCCAATATAAACTCAACCACACATTTCTAAAGCTGCTACGTATGTCAAAAATGGAAAACTATACCCCTACAAAAATATCAAATTTAGTCTCAAGAGTTAAACTGCTTTGTCAAATATTTACATCTTTACTCATAAAAAAATTGAGCATAAAAAAAGGCTGAAATCATTTAGATTCCAGCCCATAATAAGGTTAAGAATGATATTGTGGAGACACTCCAGTCCAGTTACACATCTAAACTCTTTACCTTTTCAAAATGCTCACCAAAAAGTTCTTCATCAAAGGGTACGTATTCTGGTATTGGAACGGATGTCCAGGTATAGTTAAGCATATGTCTGTAGTTTATATTATCGCTTGTCATGTTCCCAGCCCAGGTACCGCATCCAATTGTCTTCGTAAAAGATTGGCCGTTATACCAGCTCCCGCTGTTCACGAGGCAGTGGGGCATATTCACTTCGACCCTCCCGACATTAGCCTTTATTGAAAGTTCCTCTATCTGATCCGGATTATTGGTATGAATGGAAGCTGAATGACCTTCGCCTGAAAACTTATGCATTTTTTTCATACGTTCCACCATTTCGCTGAAATCTTTCCACTTCCACACTGTCAGTACCACCGACAATTTCTCTCCTGAAAATCTATCCTCAGGTCCAATCTTTTCTCCAAGAACCGTGAGAAATTTAGTATTTTCGGGCACTGAAAATCCTGCTTTTTCAGCAATGTATACGGCCGGTTTTGCAATTATCTCTCTATTGAGCCTTTCTCCATCCGGCCAGAGGGTCTTTCGCAATTTCTCTCTCTTCCGTATTACACATATATCCGCCTTCATCCACAAGGGCCTGAATCATCTCATCATAAATATTTTCATGGATCGCTACAGCGTTTTCAGATGAACATGAGGTGGCATTATCAAAGGTTTTTGACCTCATTATCTTGTTTGCCGCAGCCTTTATATCGGCGGACTCATCGATTATTGAAATCACGTTACCTGCTCCTACTGTGTGAGCCGGTTTCCCTGCAGCATATACGACTTTTACGAGAGCTGCTCCTCCAGTAGCGATTATAAAATCAACGTTTCTCATTAACTCCTGAGTTTTTTCATTGCTCGGCTCCTTTATACACTGCCATAAATCTTCAGGCGCTCCTATGCTTTTTAATGCTCTCCTCCCCCATTCTACCGCCCTGTTTGTGCTCCTTTTTGTCCTTGGATGCGGAGAAACTATCATAGCATTTCTGGTTTTAAGAAGATTTAGGCCCAGAAAAGAAGGAGTAGCCGTTGGATTGGTTACCGGGGTAACATTTGCAACAACACCTATCGGTTTAGCGTAAATTTTCAGCCCCTTTTTCTTATCCTCTCTTACAAGTCCGCATGTTTTAACCCCCTTCATATCCCAAAGGTCCCCTCTTACCTTGCTTTTCTGCTTTGCAATCTTATGTTCTGCAACACCCATCTGGGTTTCCTCGGCTGCCATAGTCCCGAGTTCCGTAGCAACATCGTCCCTCTGCAAAACCCATCCGACCGCTGCAACCATTTCGTCTACCTTTTCCTGTGGCCAGAATTCAACAACCTCAAACGCTTTCCTGGCCCTTCTGTACATTTCTTTTATATCATCAACCATTTAATCTCACCCCTTAATCAAGCTATTATTCCTACGAACAGGCTTTATTTTTTCTCCTTTAATTTTCTCGGATCCTCAATCTCTTCTACAATACTGTGCCCGGAACCGTAGAGCTTTTTAAGCTCCTCTCTCTTTCTCATCCACTCTTCAAGTGTTTCCGCCTTAAATGGCTTTGCAATCTTAGACCTCTCTTCGAGCGATGGTACGGGTCTTTCTTCAGGTCCATCATAATCTTCCTTAGGGGTAAGCGTTTCTCCATATTTAAGAAAACTCTCTCTCTCAACCTCTTCTAGCCAGTGGGCACCCGCACCATAACTTCTTGTTACTGCAATAATTGCCCAGGTAGCTTCCGGGGTAAAACCCAGATCCATCATAGCAGCTCCAATCCCTCCGAGCATATCCAAATCCACCGGATTTGGAATAACCTCTTTGGCCCTCTTAACCACCTTCTCCATAAAGGGAATATATTTTCTTGCGACTCCTAATTTTTTCGCTCTTTCAAATATCCTTTTCGCGGCAGGGTCTTTTAACATCAGGTCTGAAATACCAAAGTATTCTTTCTCTCTATTCTCCTCTATCATTTCATCAATTGCCTGACTCTCATCTTTTTTACCTTTTTCAACCATAATCAGGTATTTATTGAGCATATTTCCAAAAGCCGAAAATGCACCGTAGGCATGCCCGAAGGCGAGAATGGAAGCCCCCGCAGATTGAGTGAGGTAAACATTTGACTTAGCAACTATCCTCGATATTGCCGCCGGTGACGATAGCCCATCCTCAAGACTCAAAATTAAAATGTAGTTTAGCATCTGAGATTCTTCGATAAGAGGGATTCTTGCCTGAAAATCTACAAATATCATATCAGCAAATCCATATCCCGCTTCAACAAGCTCAGTTGTATCATACCCTCTCGCCACTATTCTGTGAACATTCTTGTATGCCACCGCTGAAACCCATTTAAAAGGCTCCCTTGTTGTATCAGTAGGCACCGTACCGTGCTCTCTATTTTCATAATCAAATCTGAGTCTTGGATCGTAAAGATTTCCAGGTAGTTTTCTTTTTTTCATATCACCCATTTTTTATACTCTCCCTCCTCCAGCTGTTTTTTTGCATACTCCTGGCGTTCCTCCTGAGTTGGTACGGGCCTGTCCTCCGGCCCGACGTACTTTATCATGGAAAGATCAAGCATCTGTACCATGGGTTCGTTTTTTGATGCAGCCCAGGCCCTACCCTTCTTCATTGTGTACAGGGCATGAGCAGCACAGCTGTATCCTCTTGTAAGAGTTCCAATACACCATGCAGCATTGGGAGAAAAGCCAAGATCTGCTAACACAGTGTTGCCAGCACCTATCATATTTACAGCAACGTATTTTCTTCCCTCCCTCTCCCTTCTCGCATAAAAATGTTTTTCAAGAGCTCTCTGAAATTTCAGATAAACCCCGTCAACTTTCAGCTCTTCCTGTTTTATATGTGTGGGTTCAGCTCTGGGGTCACCGTCTGTGTGCTGGGGCTGGCCAAATCCCATTATCGGTCTTCCTGCATCGAGGTACTCGTCAACACAGATTCTTGCTATTTCATCGATGGATTTACCTTCTTTTAACGCCCTTTCGAGGTATTTGTTCATCATATATCCATGAGCTGCTCCGGGACCATGAGCACTGCCAAAGGTCATTACTCCGGCGGCAACAGCTGCCGGCAGCATAGGCCTTCCCGAAATTACAGCTATTGCAGAAGCCGCCGATGGAGACATGGAGTGCTCAAGAAACTCTGCCATTTCATACTCCAGCATCTTTTCCTCGGCTTCAGTGGGTATTCTTCCCTGGAAAAGAATAAAAAGAGCATCACAGAATGTATATCCTTTCTCCGCAAGCTCGCTCAGATCGTATCCCCTGACTACAGTTTTCTCTTCTGTTTTGTATGATATTGAACTCTTTCTCCTGAAAAAGGGTTCTCTTCCCATAAATGCCCCCCAAACTGGTTTGTTGAAAGTATTTTAATATATTAATTATTTTGTGTCAAAGTAATAATATTAATAATTTTTATAACTTTTTCTTATATTTTAAAATCTTAATTGAAATTATGGGGGAAAAACCCACCCGATACAGACTCAGTATAAGATCAGCTTCTGATATATTTTAGGCTGTACATCTTCTGTCCAAAGAAAAGGCACCATGCCCCCAACCGATTATAAATATCTTTTATCCTAATAATACGGAAATTGATATTAAAATTAAAGAAAGGAGCAGAATATTTTGAAGGCCATTACCCCTATTAGGTCTTATGACATCCATGGTTCAAAGATAAACAGTGTTGATTACCCTTTATATATATTATGATTTACATAATCTTTTTTCTTGCCTGGGCGGAAACCAGTTCGCTAACAATTACGAGTCCAATTATTAATATGAGTGTCATGCCTGTTTTGCTATAATCAAGCATTTCTATTGTTTCTCTCAAATACATTCCTATACCACCGGCTCACACATAACCCAGGATTGTTGCCAGCCTGAACGTGGAATCCCAGGAG
>JALXDB010000128.1 GCA_026990615.1 Spirochaetota bacterium | reverse complement strand
ATCAATTTACTCATTTTTGATATTGCATGGAGAGTGGAGTTGAGATACTACAGGAGTTTTTCATCTTACCTTAAGGATAGATATGGTGAGAAGGTTTTTCGTATTTCCATTGATGCCGGTTTTACATGCCCCAACAGGGATGGGACTCTGGGGAGAGGCGGTTGTGCATACTGTTCACCGTACGGTTCGTGGGATAGACATCTTGCGAGAAAAACGCTAAATGAGCAGGTCCGTGAGGGAAAAGAGAGGATTAGAAGGCGGTACGGTGCAAACAGGTTTATCGCTTATTTTCAGGCCTATACAAATACGTATGCTCCAATAAACGAGTTGAAGAGGATATACGATTCGGTGGTTCGGGATGATTCAGATTTTGTTGCAATTGCCATTGGCACGAGGCCGGACTGCATAGATGAAGAAAAATTAAAAATGATAGCGGAGTACAGGGAGATGGGTCTCGATGTATGGATTGAATACGGACTTCAGAGTGCAAAATCTGAAACCTTAAAATTAATAAGACGGGGACACGATGTAGATGTGTTCGAAAAAGCCGTACTGCAGACCAAAAAGTACGGAATTTTGGTGTCTGCTCATGTGATAATAGGACTTCCCGGTGAAGATAGAGAGGATATTGTTAACACAGCCCGTTTTTTGTCTGAACTGCCAATAGATGGGATAAAACTGCATAATCTTAACATTGTGAAGGGAACCCTGATGGAGAAGTGGTACATGAAGGGGAAGGTTAGAGCTCTTGAGCTTGAAGAATATGCCAGTCTGGCGGTCGATTTTCTTGAGCTTTTGCCTCCAGATGTGGTTGTTCAGAGATTAATTGCAGAAACGGATAGGGAGTTTCTTATTGCACCGGAGTGGGTTTTAAATAAATCAAGGGCTATAGAATATATAAACAACACTTTTAAAGAGAGAAAAAGTTATCAGGGAATACTCTATCCAGGCATTAAAACGGGCGGGGTAAAAAGTGGAAATAAGGGGTAGTGGTATTGAAGATATATCATCTCTATAGAGATTTTTTTCGATTTTTAAGGGCTACGAGGATAGAAAAGAATTTATGGCATAGTTTTAAAGAGTACTATTACAACAAGTATAAAGATTTTCTCTCAAATGTGTGGTTTAAATATCAGGGATACACGTTAAGCTTAATCAAAGAGCGTGTGTTATCGATTAAAAAGGGGGATTATTCCGACCTTGAAGCCTCACTGAAAACCTTCGATATTGACAGCAGTACCAGGCAGATTATTAATGACTGCAGGCAACTTTTGTATATACCTGAGATTTGCAATATTTACCTGTATATAGGATTTTTCAGCCCCGATGCCTTTGTTTTGAAGTTTAACAACAGGTTTGTTATAGCTGTTGGTCTTGAGAGATTCCATAACTTTAAAAGCTATCCACTGCTTTTGGCTCATGAATACTGCCATTTTGTTCAAAATGTGCTGAATGGAGAATCCCCGGGTGATCTTCTGCACAGATTGGTAAGAGAGGGTATGGCTATACTATTTTCTGAGAAAGTGTACGGTCACTATATGCCGTGGGAGTATCTGTTTATGGACAGAAGAAGCCTTAATCTTTTAAACGAGAAGCTTGAACAATATATTAAAGAGATAGCCGGCAGGAATTTTATAATTAATGAAGATATTTTTCATGGAGTATCTGAAAGGTTCTACCCGAGGGCAGGCTACTATATAGGTTATATGATAGTAAAAAAACTCGTCAATGAGAGCAGAGAAGAGCTGGACTTTACCAAACTTATCAAATCTGAAGTGGCAATGGTTGAAAGGATAAAGGAAATTCTTAAATAAAAACTGCTGAAGAAAAATTTACAATTGGCTGATTTTAATCAAAATATTATGTTATATTGATATTTTTAATCTATGAAAGGATGGTATTATGAAGATTTTAGTGAGGAGCCTTTTGATTTTCACCTTTATTGCATCAATTTTTGTGATCCCCGCCTTTGCTGAGGATTATTTTCAAACCCTTGGCATACAAAAACCTTCAAAGGAGATAGAGGCCGTTGATTTTAATGTTGTATCATTGGATGGGAACGAGGTAAACCTTAAGGATTTTAAAGGGAAGGTTATATTTTTAAATTTCTGGGCTACCTGGTGTGGTCCCTGTAAGATGGAAGTCAAGGATATTGACGACATGTACAAGAAGCTTAAAGACAAAGATTTTGTTGTTATCGCTGTTGATGTACAGGAGGATGCAAAAAAGGTAAAGTCCTTTATGAAAAAGAATGACTTGAGTTTTCCCGTTTATATAGATAAAGATGGTAGAATATCATACCAGTACGGTGTTAGAGGTATTCCCACTACATACATCATAGGAAAAGATTGGAAGATCGTGGGAAGGGCTATCGGGCCAAGAAGATGGGCTAGTGATGAATCGATAAAGTTTATGGAGAGTTTGATTAACAAGTAGGGCTAAACTCAGGTTTTTATTTAAATAATGATAAATGAATTATACACCATTTTTATACCGTTAGAAATATAACTGAAAATATAATGATATTTATTTTTTGAATTAGAATTTAAGACTCGATATTGGTCAAAGTTGTTATTTCTTGTATATTTATTTGATAATTTATGGTTTGAATAAGATAGATCACCCTTAGTTTTGATCTTTTTCTATTTCAACATATAATGCTATATAAACTATTGTGCATAATTAAAAAATAAACAGAGCTGCGCTTCTTTTTCTATAGCTGTTTTTAACATAAAAAAAGGTTGTAGAGTAAAAAGTTTATCGGGCTTGTGCTTATAATCAGATGATTAACGGGTTTTTTTAGCACGGGGGCTATGCTCTAAAGCCCCGATGTAATATAATAATGCAGTGTTATAATGATACCGGTAGTACAATCTATCCGGCTGTTCTGAGGATATTTTTAAGAATAGCCTCTGAATCATAAAAAAACAGGTAGTCTTTTATGGGAAAGGTTTTGGACTGGATATTCTTTGATCTCGGGAATGTACTCTGCAGGCTTGATTTTTCCGCCGTCTGGAACGGGTTTATCAGAGAAACCGGAAGGGATATTGATATTGTAAAAAAGGCACTCTACGATGATAATCTATTCAATGCATTTGAGAAAGGCAGGATATCACCCGAGCAATACTATCGCGGTGTTTGCAGGATTATGGAATGTTCAATGGATTATAAAAAGTTTGTTAATATATGGAATTCCATAGTTGTTCCTGACCCTGAAATGATCAATTTTGCACTTAAACTAAAAGAGATATACAGAATACTCGTACTTTCCAATACAAATGTGTTGAATGCATCGGTTCTGGAGGCCGATGTAAACAGGCTCGCCGATGAGATTGTTTATTCTTACGAAGTTGGGTATATGAAGCCCGAGAAGGAGATTTATGAGATTGCTCTCGAAAGAGCGGGGGCTGAACCGGAAGCTGTTTTATTTGTCGATGATCTCAAGGAAAATCTGGAATCTGCTTCGAAGTTGGGCATAAATGTGTATCAATTTGATACAAAGGCAAATTTCTATAGGTTTTTAACAGATCAGGGATTTCTGGAAAACTTCATTTCGGAAATTTTATTCTGATTTTTTTTAGATTTTGTGATTATAGACTGATATTTAATTCTCATCATTTAGCTTCTTATCCTCCGCTTTATTCTGCGTCCATTTTCTATTTCTGCAATTTTTATAGAACTTATAAGATTTAATTATTTTAGTAATAAAAATATTTAATTTGATTAAATCCATCTTATAACATATAAGTAATTGTGGAAATATATGCTGGTTCAAAAGTTTAGGATTACGTAACAGATTGTTGCAAATATTGTGATAAAAATTAGAAAAAATAAACTATGTATGGAGGTTTATGATGGCAGAGATAATACCCAGATGGGAGTGGCGGCATTTTGCCGATAAGATTGATATTTCGATCAATCTTGATGATTATGAAAAAACGAGGCATGTTGAGAGTAGTGAATACTATGTTCTCTCAAAGGTTGTTGATGAGAATCCTAAGGTTAGAGCAAACAAAATGGACATTAAATCACTGCTTCAGGTTAATGAAGATTGGCTTGAACAGTGGAAACCTATCAAAAAGGTTGACTTTCCTCTACCCAAAGAAGAGCTTCTGGAACTCTACAGAATATTTAGGATTACCCCTCCTGCACTCGAAGACAAGGAATACACCATTGACGAGTTTATTGAAATGGCCAGAAAAGACGATCGTTTGATGGTTTTTTCTGTGGAAAAGGTTAGAGATCTGTATGATGTTGATGGATGTATTGTAGAGTATGCTACCGTTAAGGTCGATGGTAGAGAGGTAACAACTGTCGCTGCAGAGCTTGAGGATCCTGCAAAGGTAAAGGAAACGGTGAAGAAGCTCGGTTTGTGGGGCAAAGAAAATATCAACTACGTTAAAGCGCTAAAGAGAATTAGAAATAATCAACTATAGGAGGGAGAGATGGAAACATATGCTACAATAGATGTAGGGTCAAATCAAGTTTTGATTCATATTGCCAGAGTCGAAGATAAGAAAGTCGTTGAAACTCTTGTGGATAAAGGAGAGATTACGAAATTAGGTGAGGGAGTCAATCAAACAGGTGTTCTAAAAAAAGAAGCGATGGAAAGAACATTGAACGCGCTTAAGGAGTTTAAAAATCTTTTGGAGGAATACGGGGTAAAGGAGTACGTTGCCGTAGGGACAAGTGCCCTGAGAGAGGCTAAAAACGCTTCTGATTTTTTGAAAATGGTTAAGGATGAACTCGGAATTGAAATTAATGTCATTCCAGGCGAGGAAGAGGCAAGGTTATCCTATGTGGCTGTTGTAGGAGGGCTTGACCTGGGAGATAAAGAAACGACAGTCATAGATATAGGTGGAGGAAGCACAGAGTTTATTTTTGGTAAAGGACCGGAGATAAAGGACAGGTTCAGCCTCAAAATTGGTGCTTTAAAAATGACAGAGCAGTTTTTAAAATCGGACCCTGTTAAGGATGAGGAATTTAATAGCCTTATGGATTTTCTAAAATCCGAGTTTGATAAATCTGTCAAATCCCCCTTCTCGAGTCCCTATCTTGTCGGTATGGGTGGTACAATGACCAATCTTGGTGCTATGAAACATAAACTTGAAAAGTATGATCCAGATGTGGTTCATGGAACAGTTATAAGGATGAATGAACTTGATGAGATGATCGAAGATGTCAAATCCAAAACTATTGAAGAAAGAAAATCTATTAAAGGGCTACAGCCAAAGAGGGTTGAGGTAATTCTTGCAGGTATGGCTATACTTAAGTCCATAATGCTTAAGCTTAACTGTGATTCAGTTACTGTTAGTGATAGAGGCCTTAGGCATGGCCTGTTTTTTGATAGGTTTTGTTCATGAGTAAAGAATAATTTATGAAAAAAATTTATAAAATTGGAGGTTGATATGAAGAAGTATCTGTTTTTAATTGTAGCGGTTTTAATGCTTCTTTCTGCTGCAGTTGTCTTTGCCGAGGGAAGCAAGGCTGAAAAGGCATTCCCGCAGAAGCCGATCAAAATCATTGTTTACACAAAACCGGGTGGGCTAATCGATATTACTGCAAGGAAGTTTACGGACATTGCATCCAAGTATACAAAGGCTACCTTTGTCGTGGAGAATAAACCCGGAGCCGGCGGAATAGTTGCAATGAGGTACATTCTGGAGGAAACCAAAGCTGATGGCTACACACTGTTTGCAGCAACAAAGTCGAATATATCAAAAGTTGTTGCCTCAAAGGGGAAGGTTGACCTTTTCGGGTTTGACTGGATAGCAATGTTGATGGCTGATCCCGAATGTGTTATTACAAATAAAAAATCCAAAATAAAAACATGGCAGGATATTGTCGAAGACGCAAAGAAGAAAAACGGTGAGCAGATATGGGTAGGACCAGCAGCGGGTGGATTGGACCATGTCACCGCTTTGAAACTGTGGGAAAAAGCAGGTATTAAGGCAAAGTGGATTCCCTTCGCAAGCGGTGGAAAGGCGATCGCCGCTCTCTTAGGCGGCCAGGGTGTTGCCTATGTGGGAAATCCGAGGGACACAATAGGAAAGCCCGATTTAATGATTGCCGCAGTCTCCAGCCCATCCAGACTAAAACAGTTTCCCGATGTACCAACATTTGGAGAACTCGGTATAAAAGACTTTGATCATGAGATTATGTGGAGGGGTTTTGCTGTTAAGAAAGGGGCTCCAGAAGAGGCTCTAAAGTGGTACGATGACCTGTTTACAAAAGTTACAAACGACCCAGACTGGAGAAAGTTCTGGGAAGTTGGCGGTATTAAAGTTGTATATTACAAGAAGGACAAGTTTGAACAGATTATCAGAAACGATAAGAAAGAGTTTGAGAAGTATCTAAAAAAGATTGGTATGATTTAAAGGGATAGTGTACAATAGACCTGACAGGGCGAGGAGACACCTCCCCTGTCAAGGTTAATTTTAAGAGGATGGAAGATGGAATTCATTAAATATCTCGGATCAGGTAAAGGATTATTGCTATTTGGAATTTTTTTAATCGTTGTTTATTTTGCAATTCTTTTTATTATTTATAAGTCAAAAAAGAGGAAGTATATCGGTAATGCAATGATTCCGATTGCTTTTATAGAAATTGCCATTCTGTTTCTTGTTATTTCTTTTTCATATACCAAGAGGGGCGAAGTCGGACCTGGTGTTGTTCCGAGGCTATGGACCTATGGTATTATTGGCCTTAATACCTATCTCCTTATAAGAGCACTACTTGGGAAAGAGGGGGAAGATCCCCGGGTGGGACGTCTTGAAAAGGTCGCACTGTTTTTAATACTGACAATAGTCTACATTATAAGTGTCAAGTATATTGGATACTATTTGGCAACCTTTGGTTTTATTTTCCTGGCAATATATATCTTGAACTATAGAAGATACTTTGTCATTGCAGCGGTGGCAGCCGGCTGGCTTGTAGTTGCTTACGTTGCCTTCTACAAGTTATCCTATATTCCTCTTCCGGTAGGTAAGCTTTTTGAATTACTGTTTTAATATCGTCTAATAAATATTAGGGGTAGGACAGTGGAATTACTACATAATTTGGCACAGGGATTTGGATATATATTTGGCTTTAAAGAGCTATTGATTATAGTTGTTGGGGTAATACTTGGTATTCTGGGTGGAGCAATGCCTGGTTTGTCGCCTTCGATGGCTGTGGCTCTCCTGGTTCCTTTTACCTATAAGATGTCTCCCATGCTTGCGATAATACTGTTAGTAGCAATATACCAGGCGGCGAATTACGGTGGTTCAATCACCGCTGTTACGATAAATACACCCGGTACTCCTGCTGCAGCCGTTACTGCCATTGATGGTTATCAGCTTACAAAAATGGGAAAGCCCGGTAAAGGTCTCGGCACCTCCCTTGTAGCATCAACGGTTGGGG
>JALXDB010000127.1 GCA_026990615.1 Spirochaetota bacterium | reverse complement strand
ATTTGGATAAATTTTTAACTATTTAAATTTTGTAATAGTTAAAAGTTAGTATAATATTAATAATTTTATCAGGTCTATATTTTAAGTATGTCAAATTGTATAAATATTATTGGTATAATTTTTGCATATTTTTTAATGGTGCCGTATAGATAGTACCATAATGTTTAAATAGGAAAAGGAGGTGGTGATGGGATGAAAAATGTAATAATTCCGGTTAAACTGGCTATCGGGTTTTCACTTGTAATACTTGTTTTTGTAGTAGCAGGAGGGCTGTCTATCCTGGATTTAAATGTCGTCAAAGAAAAATCCTCTGAGGTTGCTGTTTTTCATATTCCACGGGTGCAGCAGGCTACAACAGTTGAGAGATATTATCTCCTTTCACTGAGAAACGTTGATCTTTACACCCGTACAGGAGATGAAAGATTTCTTGCATCGGCAAAGAAGTACATATCCAAAATAGAGGAGCTGAAAGATGTAAAAAGTATGGGGGACTCAGTGCCTTCTATAATGGGTAAAAGTGCCAGTAAAAAAGGAGCAGAAACCGCGATATACGGTAAAATTAATGAGTACGGTGATTTAATTGACAGCACATCCAATTATGTGAAAGACATTCAGCACAGCAGGAAGGTTGCAGATAGCTCCGGAAATTCACTTTTGAATCTTCTGGTCGACTACCTGAATTCGGAAAATAATATGCTAAGGAGAGATATTGCATTATCTCAGGCAAGAAACAAAAGAACACTTACCGAGAGAATGAACAAGATAAGGGAGATAACAGGGCTTATAAGCCTTGCTACGGCTGTTATTACCCAGACTTACAGGGCCCAGGCTCTCGATGACATTGATGTTGTAAAAAATGTAATGGCAAACTTTAGCGAGATAGAAAAAAGCCTTGGCAGGCTGAACCTCATTACAAAGGACAGGGTAAACAGGTTGAAGCTGGCAAACTCGAAGAAGGCTGCGATTACCTATAAATATGCAATGCAGGGGCTAATAGAAAGCTGGGATAAGCTGAATAATGCCAGAAAAAAAATGGATGAAAACGGGAAATCACTTGTGTTATCTGTAGAGAATAATGTAAATCATCATTTCAAAGATATAAAAGCAATATCTAACCTGACAGTAGAAAAGGTCGTCGAAACTTCCTTTGTTACCGTAACTGGAGCAATTATAGCAGCTATAATAGCTGTTCTTATAGCAATTTTACTGTCAAGAACTATTACACGCCCTATAAACAGGGCGGTGGATTTTGCAAAGAAAATTGCCGGTAAGGAGCTAACAACAAGGTTACATCTGAATAGAAAGGATGAAATGGGTATACTGGCATCGGCGCTAAATGAAATGGCCGATAACCTCAGCAATATAACAATACAGATAAGAGAAGGGGCCGAACAGGTGGCTGCTACAAGCGAAGAGATTGCGGGCAATGTAAATCAGATGGCGGAAGGTTCTCAGAATCAGGCTTCATCATTGGAAGAAACAAGCGCATCTATGGAGCAGCTTGCAGCTTCAATCGAGCAGGTGGCGGAGCATGCAAGCTCCCAGGCTGCATCGGTTGAACAGACAACCGCAAGCCTTGAACAGATTAAATCTTCCACAAATGACGTGATGAATGTACTGGATGATGTTTTAAAAATATCTTCCGATGCATACGCAAAGGCAGATGAAGGAGCAAAACAACTTGAAGATACGATTTCGGCTATCAACAGGATTGCAGAGGAATCCGGAAGGATAGGGGAAATAGTAAAGCTGATCTCTGATATAGCCGAACAGACAAATCTTCTTGCCCTGAATGCATCAATTGAAGCGGCAAGGGCAGGCGAACACGGAAGAGGATTTGCTGTTGTTGCGGACGAAGTTTCCAAGCTTGCGGATGGAAGTGCAGAGGCTGCGAAGGAGATAGCAGTTTTAATTGATAAAATCAGGGAGATGATCAGAATGGGAGTGAACCTTGCTGAAAAGTCCGGAAGATATATGAAAGAGATAACCGAGGGCTCCTACAAAACAAAGGAAAGGGTGGAAAATCTTGGAGTTACCATAGAGAACATGATAAACGGTGTCAATGAGATAGCAAAAGCCATAAATTCGATTAACGATATGACCCAGAGTATAAGTGCGGCAACAGAACAGCAGAGCACAAGCGCCAAAGAGGTATCAAGGGCAATAGAAACTATCAATCAGGTTACCCAGGAAGCTTCAAGTTCTGCAGAAGAGCTTGCGGCGGCAACAGAAGAGTTATCTGGAATTGCCCAGGAGCTGCAGGCCCTCGTTGCAAATATCAATGTGGGTGAGGATATCAGTACAGAAGGTATTCAGATTCATTCAGATGCCAAAGGGAATATTTCGACTGCTGTACAGGGCAGAGAAATCGTGGAGATCAATAAACCGGGCAGCACTGAAAGTAGCAGCGAATCAAACAGTGAAGCTGAAATAATTGCAGGAGTGATGCAGGTTTAAAGGTTTTTAGTAGCTGTGAAAAAAACTGAATCAGATTGGACGAACAGGGTTGTTATCCTGTATTAAGCCCTGCATTTTGTTGGTAATTTTAAGAATAATTTTAAAAATGTGCAGAAAATTTGTCTGATAGAGTTCTTTAGATTAAAATATTATGGAGGGGGCTGGAAATCAGAGTATGAATCTGTATAAAAAGTATCTGGCTAAATCGTTTTTTGTAAGATTAATATTAATTATTTTTATAATTTTTATAATATATCTATTATTCAGCTTTGTGCTTCTTAAAAAAACCCTGTACAAAGATCTCAGAGTAAACACCCTCGAATCTATAAAAGATAATTTCAGACTAAGGGCCGATAGCATATTAGCCTATTTCAATATACTCAGAGATGAAGGCTATATGCTGGCTAAAGACGAGAGAATTAAACATTACTTTATACAGTATGAGAGGGGGAAGATAGGAGTTTATACTCTGAGAAATTTTTTGACTCCGAAGATTGAAGAATATGTAAAGTTTAGCAGATTCACAGTGGGAGTCATCGGATACCTTAAAAACGGCAGGGAGTTTATAAGAAGCGGTAACACCCTTGATGTTCCGGCTGAGAGTCTCTATGTAGAAAAAAATAAAACTGTAAAGTACAGCGGCATTATAGAGTATGAAAATAAGCCTTATTATGAAATTATATATCCGGTAATGGTTAACAGCAGGATAGTTGCCTACTACAGGGTGATATTCCAGATAGATTCTCTTAAAGATATTGTTGATAAAGAGTACTATCTTGGCAATATACATTCATCCTATTCTTTATATTTTAATAAAGGAGGAAAATACTACGACTACCACAATTTAAGTATACTAAAGGTTTACACTCTGAGGAGGCTCATGCAGAGTTACCAGGCCTTAAAATGCGATAGAATAAAGACAATTTCATACGGTTCCAGGCTCTACTACATAAAAAATCTAATTCCTTATAATATCTTCCTGGTACTTACCCTTGAAGACTTAAAACTGAACAGAGCAATAAATCTATTTGTAAATAAGACTATATACTATTCTATATTCGTGTTTATTATTGTTATTGCTTCACTTTACCTGCTTGCAAGGCCCCTTTTCTCGAGGTATCTTGTTAGCCTGGATTTTTTGAATCGTGAAATAGAAAATAAAAACAAAGAGATAGAAGCTGAAAAAAAGACATTCGAGAGATACCTTGATACGGCTCCTGTTATATACATATTTATGGATAAATACGGGAAGATCAGGTACATGAACCAGACCGGGCTTGATATTCTTGAGATGACTCTGGATGAGGTTAGCGGCAAGGAATGCAGGGATATAGTAGGTTATGGTAAATATTCAGAACGTTTTTACCAGTTGTTAGATGCAGAACTCGATGGTGAAAAGCGTGGTGGTGAAAGGATCATATGTGAGGTTACTTCCAAATCGGGGCGGCTTTACACTATTGAATGGGAGGGGAGAAGAATAAAAGATGAAACGGGGATAATAGATGGAATTATCCTGGCCGGTAGAGATATTACACGGGAAACTCAGAGGGAAGCTCAGTTAAATCTAATTCTTGAATCTATAAACGCATTTATCTGGAACGCTTTAGTTGTAGACAGAGATATGAAGTTAACCTACGTCTCTAACAGTATTCTAAAAATCATAGGAAGCGACGAAGTCTCCTTGAATGGTGATACCCTCTTTGGATTTGTAGTTGATGAAGACAGAGATAAGCTCAGGGATATTAAGACGGGCGTTTTGGAGAGGGGAGGCGGAAGTGTTGATTTTAAATTCAGAGATGTAAATGGCAATTTAAAATGGATAAAGCTGTGGTATAACTCCCGAGATGTCGGTGGAAGAATCTACGTTGACGGTTTTGGTATAGAGGCAACTCATGAAAAGGAACTTGAAAACTGGATAAAGAGTATTCTTGAATCGATTTCTGTCCTCGATATAGGTTATCTTATCTATAGAGTAGATTCTGTGGATAATGCAGTCATAGTTGACGTTAACGATGCATTTGAGAGAATTACAGGTTATTCGAGAGAGGATGTGGTGGGTAAAATGTCTCCACTTGAACTAGTCTATGTAGAGGATAGAGAAAAGGTCAAAGAAAATCTCAGAAGAAGATTAAAGGGGGAACCTGTTCCTCCCAATTACATACTGAGCATCTCACGAAAAGATGGCTCTACCATAAAGGTCGAAATAAATGTAACAATGATGAATATAGAGGAAGAGAAGTATATATTTGTTTTATTCAACGATGTTACGGAGAAGTTGATTCAGCAGAGAAATATGCTGCAGCAGCAGAAAATGGAATCGCTTGGCGTTCTTGCGAGCGGAATAGCCCATGATTTTAACAATATTTTAACCGGAATACTTGGTTGGACATCACTGTTAAAGACTATGATTAAAAATGAAGAGCATCTTAAGATGCTTGATGAAATTGAGAAAGCTTCAAACAGAGCATCCGGTTTGGTGAGAAATCTCCTGGGATTTGCCAGAATGGGCAAGTATGAGATTAAGCCTCTAAACTTAAACAACGAGGTTCTAAATGTTCTCGAACTTCTGAAACCCACTATCAAAAAAAATATAAATATTGTAACAGAGCTTGAACCAGATCTGCACAGTATAGATGGAGACCCCGATCAAATACAGCAGGTAATAATGAACCTTGCGGTTAATGCAATTCAGGCCATGCCCGAGGGGGGAACTCTTACTATTTCAACCTATAACTTTGTGGTAACAGAGGAGTTTGCAAGGTCCCACTATAATATAGAGTCCGGAGATTATGTAGTTCTTGTTGTAAATGATACAGGCGTAGGTATGGACAAAAAAACTTTGGAGAAGATATTCGATCCGTTTTTTACAACAAAGAAAAAGGGAGAGGGTACTGGCCTTGGCCTGTCAACGGTATATGGAATAGTCAAAAACCATAAGGGAGCAATAACAGTTTACAGCGAGGTTGGAAAGGGGACCTCCTTTAAGGTATACCTTCCAGTTTCAAAAAAAGAAAGAAAAAATACAGGCATCAATAAATCAAAAAGTATAATTTCAGGAAAAGGAAATATACTCCTTGTTGATGATGAAAAATCTATTATTGATGTATACACCCAGTTCCTTAGTGATATTGGTTACAACGTTGTACCGGCAATGGATGGAATGGAGGCTATTGAAAAGTTTAAAAAGTTTAAGGACAGCATAGATGTTGTAATTCTTGATCTTAATCTGCCCGGGGTTAGCGGAGAATCTGTCTACGATGAAATTAAAAAGATTAAACCGGAGGTAAAAGTTATTGTAACTACAGGGTTTTCCTTCAACGGCGAAGTACAAAAGCTCCTTGACAGAGGAGTTGAGTCATATCTCAAAAAACCATTTGACATGAAAGAACTCTCCCATGTTTTATTTTCTGTACTGAACAGATATTAAGCCCTATCGGAAATTAATCCTCATACAATCTAAGAACTGATGCTAAAATTTAGAAAATTAGATAGAAAATCCATTCATTTATTTGTATGATAGAATACCAAAATTATCTTTAAACTTTAAGCAGGGTTATAGTTCTATAAATCTAAATCAATAAAAGAGGGTTAATTGTAGTGATCAACTACATAGTTAGAAGGGTCCTTTTAATAATACCAACGCTTATAGGTATTATGGTTGTAAACTTTTTTATAATCCAGTCTGCACCCGGAGGCCCGGTCGAGAGGATGATTGCGCAGCTTAGAGGTGCGGGAATCAATCCCACAGAGATGATAACAAAGAGCGGGGGGGAGCAGGTTCAATCGCAAGAATCCAATGCATCGGCTGGTGAGGGCAGTAAATCTTACACAGAATACAGGGGGGCGAAGGGACTCGACCCAGAGCTTATAAAAGAGATTGAGAAGATGTATGGATTTGACAAGCCACCGCTGAAAAGATTTTTAATTATGATGTGGAATTATGCAAGGTTCAGGTTTGGAAACAGCTTTTTTAAAGATGAAAAGGTTATGAGTCTTGTAAAGGAGAAACTTCCTGTATCTATTACTCTCGGATTGTGGACAACCTTTCTCGTTTACGCTATCTCGATACCACTGGGGATCAGAAAAGCTATCAAAGACGGTTCTGCATTTGATACATGGACGAGCTTTGTAGTAACCCTCGGATATGCAATACCGGGCTTTCTTTTTGCAATAGTATTAATAATTCTGTTTGCCGGAGGAAATTATCTAAAGATCTTCCCTCTGAGGGGGCTTGTATCGGAAAATTGGAGAATGCTTCCATGGTATAAAAAGATACTTGACTACCTCTGGCATATCGTTCTCCCAATCACGGCATCTGTTATAGGAGGGTTTGCCGGGTTGACGATGTTTACAAAGAACTCATTTCTGGAAGAGATAAACAAGCAGTATGTAATAACTGCAAGGGCAAAGGGACTTACGGAAAAGAAGATTCTTACAAAACATGTTTTTAGAAATGCCATGCTTATTGTTATAGCGGGTTTTCCGCAGGCCTTTATAAGTTCTCTTTTTACGGGTACGGTTCTGATAGAGGTGATCTTTTCACTCGATGGTCTGGGCCTGCTCGGGTTTGAATCGGCCCTGAATAGAGATTATCCGGTGATGTTTGGCACCCTCTATTTCTTTAGCCTGCTCGGTTTATTCTTAAATCTTCTTGGAGATATAATGTATATGATAATAGATCCAAGGATAGATTTTGAGAGAAGGGAGATTTAGAGTGCCTTCCTTTTTTAGTCTTGAAAAATTATCTCCCGTAGCGCAGAGGCGTGTAAAAAACTTTATAGGCAATAGAAGAGCGTTTGTTTCTCTATGGATCTTTCTATCACTATTTACTATTAGCCTTTTTGCCGAATTTATTGCAAACGACAAGCCCCTGATTATCAGGTACAAAGGCAGATTTTATTTTCCCATTTTTAAAGCCTACCCGGAAACTGAATTTGGAGGCGAGTTTAACTCGGAAGCTGATT
>JALXDB010000126.1 GCA_026990615.1 Spirochaetota bacterium | reverse complement strand
GTATAATATTCTTAAAACCAACTCAATTCTGCCCTTTTTCTGCGACATCTTTAAAATTTAAAAAATCCTTCTGACCATCCTCTAATAAGCTTCTTACAGCAGTAGTAGACATCAAAATAAAAGAGCTAATTTGAAAACCCCAGGATATACTTCCAGGGATAAGAAAACAGAACCTCGAAATCAAAATCAACACCGGAAGGAACCCCGTTCACATCCACCTGCTGCGAAATTACCCAGGTCTCAGCCGAAGAATCCCAGCTCCACAATACAACCTGACTGAGATTATCGTTGTTATCGTATGAAACCGAGATCTTTCTAGAATTGTACCACGTGTCATCGCTGGAATCGTAGCTCTGCTTTACCCTTGTGGTAATCTTACCTGTATCAGGATCGGTAACGTAGGAATAACGGACTTTACTGCTAAAATAACCATTCGGGTCTCCCTCAAAGTCGTAATCTGTTTCAAGAGAGGGATCGTTATCATCATCAGTATAAAATTCCCATTCTTCAGTAGGAAAATTCGGAAAATTTGGGTTGTCATACTTAAAATACATTGCAAGGTAGTATATTGGGTTGTTGTTTCCGTCGTACCTGTCAGCCTCTCGTATCAACTTTAAACGACCATTGCTATCATAGGTAAAAGCGTCTTCTCCCGAATCCGACCAGGTATCGTCATTGGGGTTGTAAACATAAAAGTTCAAACTGACCACAGACTCACTGCTGTTATAAAAATAATCAACCTTCACCATTCTATAATCATCAGATGAAGGGTCAAAATCGTATATCGGATCATCAAAATTTGCAGGAGAAAAACTCTGGGTTTCCCATGTTATTGTATTAACCCCGAATATATCCCTCACATTTTTATTGTCCTGTACAGATATTCTCATCTTCCTTGCAGAGTAATTACCAGATGAATCTCCAAATCTAACAAGGTAATCATAGCTTTCAATAAACCCGTCTTTTACTGTTAGAGTAGAATCACCCTCAACATAATTGTCCTCCGTATAGGAACCAGCACTGGGATTATAAAACTTGAACGCTATATCGCCACTATCGGGTTTGGTCTTTTTGTCGTCCCCAAGCCCTAACAGATCGCATGATGACACAATCAGCAGCATGAGCAATAAAGCTGCAGCTGTAACGTAAAAGTAAAACTTCGTTTCTTTCATAATATATCTCCTTAATGATTTTTAGCTTTAGCACAATCCTATAGTTTTGTTTTTATCAGTTTGATGAAAATAATGCAGCTTCGATCAATTCAAGATGGGAACACGATTTGCGGTACTCGAGTAATTAATAATTAAAAGGCAACCCAACTGATAATAGCATCGCCTCATATCAAGGGAAAAGCAAGGAGGTAAAAATTAATTTACTCTGAAAACCTGACTACACTTCTTTCATCAAATAGAATTAAAAACAAAAGGTTTTAAAATAATAAAATTCAAATAGTGAGCAGCAATATAGAATCATATGCAATACCAAACTCACCAAACAACTATAAAGAAATATAGCATATTTTTAGCAATTTACCAGACAATCTTAATAATTTTTAGAAAAATAGTTCTGTTAATAATACATAATAATCGGGAAGTCTTAGAATTAAACACCAGCATGTTCGAGAAAAATCTCTTTAGAATATATCTATATCACTTAAAGTAGCCATGAACAAAAAATAAAACAATTAAAAAGGTAAGGACGGGCTGGTTCAGTTACTCTTCCAAAATTGGCAATACCTGACGAATCTGCCGCGTTACTAATGCACAAAAACAGAATAACAGACCCAAAATCGCCTACCATCAACCACATAAACAGCAAAAATATCAGCAAAACTAAACCCTATATATAGTTAAAGAAAAATTAATAGAGCGAGAATCAATTTTTTAAGTATGTAACATATAATAAACTACATGCCATTTTTATAGTATTGTAAACATAACATAATGTCTTTCTTGAATTAAAATTAAAAACTCGACATTGCCCTAATACTCTATGCTGTTCACTGTTTCGTACATTGCAACTATATTTTCCGGCGGGACTTCTGCCAGAATGTTGTGAACCTGATTAAAAACAAATCCTCCATCCTTCATAAAAATTTCGGTATTTCTCCTCGTTTCAGCTCTAACCTCCTCCGGAGTTTTGCTGAAAAGGGTATGCTGGGTATCCACTCCCCCACCCCAGAAAACAATGTCCTTACCAAACTCGCGTTTGAGCCTTTCAGGCTCCATTTTTGCCGCCGATATCTGAACGGGGTTTAATATATCTACACCCGCGTCTATTAGATATGGAATAAAATCGTAAACTGAACCACAGCTATGCAGAAAAACATACAGGTTAGAGTGGTCCTTTATGTATCTATAGATTTTTTTATGTCTCGGATAGAACATCTCCTTGTACAAATCGGGCGAAAGCATCGGCCCTGTCTGCATACCGAGATCATCACCCATCTGAATAATCTGCACGTATGGATCTATTGCATCGAGGAGAGGGCCCAATCGTGATAAATATATATCCGTCATCTTATCAAGCAGTTTCCCCATCTCCCTTTTTTCCGTAATAAGGTTCATGAGAAACTCATCGGTCCTGTAGAGAAACTGCCCTGTTTCAAACAGGTTACCACCGAATCCAATCATTATCGCATAGTCCGTTTCTTCGTACAATTTTTTAGCCTTTTCCCTGAGTTTTTCATAAAAATTGGGGTCACCCGCATTTTTCCACAGCGGGTCTGTCATATATCCCCACATCTGGCTGTTCATATATTTTTCAAGATCTTCAAAACTATCCAGATGCTTTCCCATGAGAGGCCAGTACTTCTGATCAAAATAGTAGGAGCTTTCAGGCATTTCGGCTATTACCAGCCCCTCCTCATTAACACATACCCATGAATTGTCACGTTTCTCAATTCTAAGCCAGGCAGGAACAAGGGCATCCGAACCATCTGGAAGCTTCCACTCGATCCAATCATCAGGATCATCGGCGAAGGCCCTTGAAAGATCAACCGCATCTATCTGAAACCTATCAAGATACCACTGCTCGGGTATGGCAAGCTGCTGGACCATATCGTATATCTTTGTTACACCCCCCTCTATTCCTAAATGCTTTTTCAGATTGTTGTAGGCCACTCCCATGATTCCTGTAGACCGCATAGCCCCGCAGTCCACAGGCACCTTGTCGGCCTCTTTATGGTTCAGGACAGTTAGAATACGTTCTCGAGGTGTCATAATATCTCCTTTATACCTCCAAAGCTATTTTTCTGCAGTCAATGTAAACCCTCTTATAAATGATTTCTGCAGGGAAAGCAGAAGAATTATAGTAGGAACAGATGCAACCAGTGCACCCGTTATAAGAACCGTAACCGGCACCCCTCCCCTTGCACCCTGAAGCTTTGAAAGAGCTGTCATAACAGGCCTGTATCTCTCAGATAGAATAAGTCCGAATAGAAGATCATTCCATGTCCATATAAATTGAAATATAAACACAACAGTAAAAGCTGGCTTCGACATCGGCATAAAAATTCTCAGATAGGCCTTCCATTTTGAAGCACCATCAACCTTCGCTGCATCAAAAATCTCTTTTGGCAGAGTATAGGCGTAGTTACGGTATACAAATAGGGCAAAGGGAATGCAAATGCCCACGTAAACTATTATTAACCCTGTTCTTGTATCGTACAAACCGAGTTTATTTAAAAATACATAAAGAGGAATTAAAAACATCTGGAAAGGAAACACATTTCCAATGAAAATACCCAGAAACCAGACATGGGGTTTTTTAACATTCAGATGAACAAGACTGTACCCGGCAAGAGAAGCTATAATTGCAGAACCTATGCCTGCAGAAAAGGCATACACCAAACTGTTAATAAAGTTTTTCCCTATCTGGCTCTTTCTCCATGCCATTAAGAAATTTGTTATTAGATTACGCGGTATATTTTTTATCAGAGGGAGTTTCCAGTAGTGCAACTGATTAAATTCTTCAGGGCTTTTTATCACTATTACAAGCATCGAAACAAGCGGGAAAACCCAGATTATGCTTAAAACAACCAGTATAAGATATGTCAAACCCTTTTTAATCGCCCTATCCATCTCTCATCCTCTCTTCCTGCCGAGAATCATTATATACCTGTAAGAAGCAATCAGCGTCAGAATTGAAATAACAACAGCGATGGCTGATCCGAGCCCCATCTTGAAGAGCAGAAACGACTCTCTGTAGAGGGATATAGCAAGGGTTTCAGATGCTCTGCCGGGCCCTCCCTGTATCATAACCCAGGGTATATCAAACATCCTTATTGTATTTATCAGGGAGTTTGCAATAACAAGCAGCATTATCGGTCTGAGGAGAGGAACAATTATGTACAAAAAGGCCTGTCTTTCATTCGCCCCGTCTATCATGGCTGCCTCGACAGGTTCTCTTGGGATCGTTTCAAGTCCAACCAGAAACAGTATCAGGTTTATTCCAAAAAATTGCCATGTCCATACACCAATCATTACAAAGGTATTGATATGGGTGTTCGTCAGAACCGGGTGCATATTTATTCCGAAAAGCGCCAGCAGTGAAGGCAGAGCCCCCATCTGGCTCGACAGGGTTCTTCTCCACACAATCGCTGCAACAGTTGGCGACAGGGTGGATGGAATAAAGAAAATAGATTTGAAAATTACCCTGCCCTTTACATTGCTCAGCAGTACCGCAACAAACAGTGCAAACCCGACAGCGAAAATCAATGTTCCTACAACCCAGTAAAGGGTATTCTTAAGGGCATTCAAAAGTTCTGGCTGAGTAAATACCTTTATATAGTTCGAAATCCCCACAAACTTTGGGGGGTTAATAATATCCCACTGCATAAAGCCCAGGTATGTTGTGTATATAACAGGGACAAGCTCGGCTATAAGGACAAATATAATAGCCGGAATTAAGAAAACTGTATCGACTCCGCCCTTTACTTTTTTAACATTAAATTTCATCTTTCCAATTCCCTGGTTAACAGTTACGAATGCTGCGGCACTCAATAAAAAGATGTTATGAAGTTATCTTTGTGCCCTCCTGAATACCACAGGAGGGCACAATTTCAATCAGTATTTAACATTATACTTGGGCCACACTTCTTTTGCCTTCTGTTCTATGCCATTCAAAAGATCCATATACTGGTCGGGATGCACAAGCATGGTGTTAAAGGCATCAACGGCATATTCAACAATCTCAACAGGAGTAGCTTCCCAGAAACGTATCAACTTGTTTGGATAATTCTTCATCATATCAAGCTCATGGGCAAGGGTCGGGTCACCCTTCTTTATCTGTTCCTGAGTTATATGCAGGTTGTTTACGAACTTAAGCTTTTCCCAGAGTATCTGGGCGGCGTGCTTTTCTGCATACCACCTGTACCACTTCTTAGCCGCTTCGAGATCGGGTGAGTTTTTACCGGCACATAGGGGTGAAATCTCGAGGATGATTGCCCCCTTACCCTTTGGAGTAATGGGTGGTGGTATAAAAACTCCGTAATCCTTTTCAGGGACAAGGCCCTGCTGTTGAAGAATACCACCATACCAGTCACCAAAAGGAGCAAATGCCAATTTGCCCTCCTTTAGCATCCGCGGCAAATCCTCAACGTAGGTTGCATCCATGGGAGCAAAATAGCCCTTTTCCAACATCTCCTTCCAGATCTTCATAGCACGGACGACTTCCGGGTCTGTATAGTGCGCCTTGCCGTTCATAAGCCTGACATAAAAATCTGCGTCTATCCTGTACAGTATCTCCTGAAAAACGATAAAGGACGTCCACCTTGATTTTCCGATTGTATTGCCGATTCCGTATATGCCCTTGCTCTTAAAGAAGGCAAGCTGCTGCATAAACTCATCCCATGTTTTTGGCAGCTGCATATTGTATTTTTTGTAGACCGCCTTGCTGTAAAACCAGACCCAGTAGCCAACGTTAAAGGGCAGTGCATAAGGAACACCATTTATCGAAAGAGCCTCTTTAATTCCGGGAGGATAATTCTTTCCAACATCTGCCCATACATCCGAAAGGTCGGCAAGAAGTCCGGCTTTAAAGAGCTCATAGGCCCTGTATCCAAACCACCACTTGAAAACGGACGGCGCCCTGCTCGTTGTTAAGTCCACTTTAACACGGGATTTGTAAACCTGTGTTTCAAAAGCTGTAGGTACAGCCCTTACACCTATATCCTTTGCAGATGCCTCTCCCATTGCCTGCCAGAAATCCTGCCACTCGGGGTTATCGTGGTAGAGTTTGATTTCCACAACTTTTGCAGGCTTTTCCACCGACTGTTCGGAAGCCTTCTTGGTTTCAGGCTGCTCCGAGCCACCCTTCTGGCTGCCGGCAAAGGCAACACTAAACACAAGCAGTATTGAGAGGGTAAAAATCAAAAGGTATGCGAATTTTTTCCCCATTTTTAAGCCTCCTTCACTTAATATTTTAATTTCTCATTTTAAAATACGACTAGATGATATATACTCACCTCCTTTCAGTGGTTTAATGTTTATCATACTGTAAACGGCCGCTCATCAAAAAAAAGTTGTAAAATCAGTTCAACACGGCCTCTTAAAAAGACATTTTATCAGCACCCTTTACAAGATTTAGCAGTTCTTCATCTTTTGGTAATGCTTTTGCTGTCTTTATTGCTGCCTCAAAAAACTGAAAACCCAAGAAATACAGCCATTAACAATCAGGTCAGATCTAAAAATTGAGATTTCAAACCTTTATACAATTAAATTAACCAAAGTTTTATGCAATCCTGACTATTATATCTTCTATTAAAGAACTCCTAAAAAGCCTCCTTATAAAAGCTGCCCTTGCCTAATGCAATACCTGATTACGCTTCTAATCAGCGACTGAAACAGATACAAACTTTTTCGCATGGAAAATGCTCTCTGTGGCCGCTTAATGAACCCCACTTACACGGACGACGTAAAGCGCCGAACATAAAGCGGATGAGAATTAATCTTCAATCCGATAATATGAAACCAGGCATTATTGCATCCAACCGGCGGCTTAAAGCGTTAAATCCATGCCATCTTCGCAACAATCTGTCCATCTCTACCGTTATTTATCAGTTTTTTCAATACGTTTTATTCATGAACAGATTTTAAAGGCAATCATTTAAAAATTTATTAAACCTTCCTGCAAGAACCCCGTTCAATCAACCTCTGCTTCACCTTTAAAACCTGGTGATTCTCAAGCTCCTTCTTCAGCCGGGCTATCATCATTTCGCCTGCCAGCTTTCCGAGCATATCCGTATCAATGCTCATTGTTGTTATCCTCGGAATAAAGGGCTGGTTATAATCAAGGGTATCGCCTGGGGCAATTATTGATACATCCTCCGGAACAAAATAACCGCACTCATTCAACGCAACAATAACCCTTGCGGCAAGATAATCATCATGAACAAAAAAGGCCGTCGGACGATCTCCTCCGCTCATAATGCCCTTAA
>JALXDB010000125.1 GCA_026990615.1 Spirochaetota bacterium | reverse complement strand
GGTTTCCCTGCTGGTCGATAAAACTTCATCTCTCTCCCTTTGAATATCATCATGGGTAATACCACTTATAAACCTTGTAGAGGCAAGTTCCCCTTTCATTGAAGGTGTCAGTGGATGGTCCAGTTTGCTAATAGTGCCTATGATATACTTTGTCATTTCCCTGTCGTTCGGGTTGAAGTTATTTAAATACTCACCCATTTTATCGTAGACCTCTAGGGTCTCTCTGAGATTTGGATCCCTGTATGAGCACAGATACATGTTTCCATTTCTGCCGAATCTTGCAAAACTTCCGTATGCTCCTCCCCTGACCCTTACCTTGTTCCATAGATAATCGAGGCTTGCTATTATTCTCAGAACTATCAAGCTACCGTTGTACTCATAACCCAGCCGTCTAAAATTATAGCCCTTTGCAACATACTGCACATTTGCCGGGGTCAAAAGGCCTTCATTTAATTCGGTAAAATCAAATTTGTATACGTTGGACTTAAACTTTCCTGCAGGAAAATCATCTATAAATGATTTAAACTGTTTTTCAATTTTTGACAGATCCTTAGAATCGGTTGTGATGCTTACTATAAGGTTGTTTAAATTAAATATTCTGTTTGAAAGTGTGCTGAGTTTGTTACTAAGCTCATCAAACCTGTTATCGTAATTTTCCTCAATTTCTTTGATGAACCAGTAGTAGGATATTCCACTCAAACTCTCCACATACCTTCCGAAAGGCGAAAAATAGGAAAGCAACCTGCTTGAGGCAATATTGTGGCCAAGTTCGTATATTCCCATTTCCATTCGTGACCTTGATTCCTGGATAATTTCTTTTAACCTGTCCTTCTCATCAAATCTGGTGTGAAATACAATTTCATTCAAAATATTCAGCAATTTCCCGAATTTGGAAAGTACTGACTTTGATTTGAGAACCATTTTAGGATAATAGATGCTGTCATCATCCTTATGCCCAAAAGCATCTGCACTAAAATTTATACCGCCGGTATTTATGTTTATTTCATTGGAGAGATCACCGTAGTGGTACTTTTCTGTACTAACCCTCGTTAAAATCTGCGATAAAAGTGTAAGGTAAGGAATATCCTCCTGTTCAACTACACTGGTGTCAAAAAAGACGTTGAAATAAACAATATCGCTTGTGAATATCGGATGGTAGAGAACCGTTGTATTTTCATAACTGTTCACCTCAATCGGAAGCTTTTCAGCCTTTTTATCAATATCATCAATGGAAAGAATGGGTATCTTTTCAAGAACTTCAGGTGGATCTGGGGTAAGCTGTCTTCTTTTAAGCCTCTCCGCTTCTTCGACTATTGTTTTCTTTTCATCCTCCGTAAGGCTTGAGTAGTATTCATCAAGTTTTTTTCTTAGTTTCTCCTCTTTCTGTCTTAAAATATCCCTGTCGGGTTTAACTGTAATAAAGGTGGAATGATTGCTTTGGAGCATATATTTCTTAATCAGCTCTTCAAAATAGTTTTCTTTGAGTGCCCTTTTTACCTCTTTAAGATGTTTTTCATAGCCCAGGTGTATAAAGGGATCGGCATCGTATAACCAGCTTTCCATCATTTTAATATGATACACGAGCCCCTTGGGTAGACCTCTGTAATCAGCTTCCCTTAGTCTGAATTCAAGTATGTTAATAGAGGCCTCAATTAGTTTTTTATCTATCCCGTTATTAACAAGCTCGCTTAAAGTTTTAAATACAACATCCCTGAACTTCTCTTTTTTATCCTCATTGCTATTCTTTACAACAACACTTAAAAAAGGTTGCATAATAGATGTTTCAATAACACCGAATACGTCCTTACCAATCCCCTCTTTTATAAGAGCATTTTTCAACGGTGAGGCAGGTGTCTCCAGCAGGAGGTATTCAATTATATTGAAAGCAAGGTTCAATACAGGGTCTTTAGAATCACCCACAACAAAGTTCATACTCAGGTAGGTTTTATCTTTTATATCTTCATTCTCCGAGACAGGGTAAAGGTACTCGAACTCCCTCATTCTACCGGTTGGTTTTTGACCGGGTATAGTAGAATCAACATCATATCTGGAAAAGTTTGAAAGGTACTCTCTATCGAGAAAATCGAGAAGCTTTTCGGAGTTGAAATTTCCATAAGCGTATATAAAGGAGTTTGAGGGGTGATAGAATTTTTTATGAAATTCAATAAACC
>JALXDB010000124.1 GCA_026990615.1 Spirochaetota bacterium | reverse complement strand
ATACATAATTTTATATCTTTAATACTATAAAAAGTAGCGTGTAATTTGTTATATATTATATATTTAAAACTCGAATTTCGCTCTATTACACGTTTAAAAGCTCGGTAATCTAAAAACAACAGCACCTCTAAATCTTTTTACGTTAATAAACCAATTCATGCCGAATAGATTTTAAACAGGCTATAATACACATGCCCTCTTAATGCCAGCCCAATACTCAAAAATCTTTTAAATCCAGATAATGAAAAGCTGTATTTGGAAACCTCAAATTATAACCACAGCCACCACAATCATCTTTATAATCAAAGGGGAAAAATATTTTTTGAGACATCCTCACCGGGGACTCATGCCCCAATCTTTTCAAGCCTCTTTTTAGCATCGTAGGCGATCAGGGCATCGATTAATTCATCAAGCTCGCCATCAAGGATCAGGTCAAGCTTGTAGAGAGTTAATCCTATCCTGTGATCAGTAACGCGGTTTTGTGGGAAATTATATGTTCTTATTCTTTCGGACCTATCACCGCTTCCTATCTGGCTTCTTCTCTCTTTGGCTTCAGCCTCTTTTCTCTCCCTTTCTGCTTTTTCAAACAGCCTTGCCCTTAAAACCTTCATTGCCTTTTCTTTATTCTTATGCTGCGATTTTTCATCCTGACATGTAACAACAATACCGGTAGGAATATGGGTAATCCGAACAGCCGAATCTGTTGTGTTAACATGTTGTCCGCCGTGGCCGCTTGCCCTGAAGACATCTATTCTTAAATCTTCAGGGTCTATCTGAATGTCCGTTTCCTCAGCTTCGGGCAACACAGCAACTGTAACCGCCGATGTATGAATTCTTCCTCCTGACTCAGTTACAGGGATCCTCTGCACCCTGTGAACCCCCATTTCATAACGCATCTTTTTGTAAACATCTTTTCCAGAAATACTGAATATGATCTCTTTAAAACCACCGAGTCCAATTTCATGGCTGGACATCACCTCTACCTTCCAGCCGTTTCTCTCGCAGTATCTGCTGTACATCCTGAAAAGGTCCGCTGCAAAAAGTGCGGCTTCATCACCACCCGTACCGGCCCTTATCTCCATTATAATATTCTTACCACTTAATGGATCTTCGGGGAGCAGAGAGATGAGCATCTCCCTTTCAACTTTTTCCCTTTCTCTCTCAAGGCTTTCAATCTCATTCTTAATATCTTCTTTTAAAGATTCATCCTCTGTGGATGAAAGCATGTCCCTGTACTCTTTTATATCTTCCTCAATCTTTTTCAATTTTCTGGAATCGTTAAGCAATCTGCTGATATTGCTGAACTCTTTTGTCAGTTCTGTATATCGAGCCTTGTCGGAGATTATATCCTGCTTGCTCAACTCCTTCTCAAGAGCCCTGTATTTTTCCTCCAGTTCTTCTAACGTATACAATTTATAGCCTCCAAAATTTGGATAAATTTCAAATGTTTAATCTTTTGCTTCTATTTTCATGTTAAAAGCATGGTTATCAAACCCAGCAGTTTGGGTAGAAGAAGATATCTCAGAAGTATTAAGACAGCAAGCGATACTATTACCGAAACATCAAAGCTGTAACCCCTGTCCATCTTCAGAAGTCTTCTGAAGGGTCTGACAGCAGGTTCAGACATTGAATAGACCGCTGTGATAAACATATTTGAGCTTCTTATTTTTATTATATCAAATATCAGTCTCAATCCAACTGTAACTATAAATATAAAGATAATAAAGTAAACAAATCTAAAAAGCAGAACAACAATCAGTGAAATCAGTAGAGTTAAGCTGAAATAACCGGTCAGTATCACCCTGTATGTAAGTTCCTGAAGCAAATAAAGGAGATAAAAGGCAACAATAGGTGAAAAGTCAAAATACCCTATTCTCAAGAATTTCAGATTAGCAAAAATTTTAAGATACGGGTCCGTTACCGAGTAGATAAACCTCACTATGGGATTAAACATGTTGGGACGCATCCAGGCAAACAGAACCCTGATAAAGATGAGTATTATATAAAGCGAGAAAATTAGTCTGACAATATTCGCAAGATATATCATTATACAATCCTGATAATTTTTATATAAATATATCTACATTAAATAGTTAATTCAATCCTTATTTTAATATAAGGTGCGACCAGATTTATCCGGCGGTAAAGAAAAAAACAATAAAATACAAGGAGCAATAGAGCTCCGCCCCACCTGATTGCGAATTGTTCAACCACCTTTTCAATTGCAGCTATAATCAGCCCGCAAAACAGATATATAAAGTAATCATTCCAGAAATAAGCCTGAGCAGGTTTATAACATCTTATTACCGGTAACTACCTATTTTCCACTAACCCACAAGTAATCTGGCAAATTTTATAGATCTGAGTTTTGTAGTATAATCATCCGCCCTGGATGGCACCACTATTGGACACCTGCCTCCCATAACGACACCTGCCGGATGATCTTTTTGGATGCATGTAAATGTTTTCCAGATAACGTTTCCTGTTTCAATATTTGGGGTTATCAGTATATTGGCCCTGCCAGCAACTTCCCCCTCGATTCCCTTGGTCCTGGCCTTTTCAATATCAATTGCATTGTCAAAAGCAAATGGACCATCTATAAAGCACTCGCCGAAGTACCCTGTTTCTGAATATTTCTTCATTAAAAAAGCATCAAGCGTTGCTGGCATAGCCGGCAGCTTAACCTTCTCCACAGCTGCAAGCATAGCAACTCTGATCCGTCCTATTCCAATCTTCCTAGCTACATCAATGGCATTGGCTACTATATGCATCTTTCTTGTAAAGTTCGGCAAAATATTTATCGCGGCATCCGACATTAAAAAAATTCTCTTTGTATCCGGGATTTCAAACATGCCGACATGGCTCAGTATTCTCTCTGTTCTAATTTTCCATCTCGGGTCCAACAGGACATGGATAAATTCTCCCGTAGATATCATTCCCTTCATTATAAATAATGCTCCACCGTCACATATAATAGAAGCTGCAACTTCAGCAGACTTTCTCGAGTTAGCATCTACTATCCAGCTATCATCTATATCAATGCTATAATTTTCTGCTGCAACAAGTACCCTGTCCCGTTCACCCACAAGTACAGGTTTAATAACCCCCTCTTCTGCCGCAAATACAACAGATTCTAAGGTTCCCCTGTCATAAGGATTAACAACTACCATTTTAGCCGCATCGTATTTCTTCGCCCTGTTCAAAACTGCTTCAATATCAAAAAGGTCACCGGTTGTTCGCTGTATAGAATCCTCGCCCATACATACACCTCCATAAATCTGTTATTCAATCCACGATTAATCAACTCCGGAAACTGCAAGTTTACCCGACCTTGACATCTCTATAATTCCCATCGGTTTTAGCATCTTTATCATACCGTTTACCCTCTTCTCTTCCGAGGCCAGCGTCAAAACCATTGAGGTATCCGATACTGCAATTACCTGGGCATTGAAAAGCTCTGCAATCTGCAGAATCTGGGGTATCTGGGCATTCTTTATCCTCACCTTTATTAAAAGAAGCTCCATGGCTATCAGTTCCTCATTTTCAAAATCCTGTAATTCGATTACATCATCAAGCTGCTTCAGCTTTTCCTCCGCCTTCCTTACCACTTCTTTGTCGGCGTCCACCACAATTGTCATTCTTGATTTGTCTTCTTCTTCCACCTCCCCCGCTGCAAGGGAATATATATTTATTCCCATACGAGCAAATGCCTCTGAAATCTCAGCGAGGACTCCAGGCTTATTGTTTACAAGACAGGATAATGTTTGTTTCATTATTACCTCCAATTATATTATAAATTCCCACAATCTCTACTCCGACTCTGGAAAGAATTACGACGGTGAACCTCAAATTTTAATAAACGGCGGGTATAAGCCAAGCTGTAATTAGCTAACTCCAGATAGGGTCATTTTTAAATCTATCCAACAAAAAACTCTCCTCATCTTTTATAGCTTCTTCGGATAAGGGATATCTGTAATTTTCGATATAATTCATCAGTATCTTATAAGCATTGTTTAAATCTTTAATCTTTTTTTCACACTCACTTTTAGCACCCCTGCATCTATCAGGATGCCACTTTTTCACCAGTTTATGATAGTTATCCTTTATCATCTTTAAAGTTGCGGATGAAGGAAGTTCAAGCACCTTTGCGGCCCATGAAATCTGCTTTACTTTATCAGCATCCATTCCCTGTAAACCTCTTTACCGGATAAATAACTTTAAATAATATTGTATCATCTATTATTTGATTTAATTTTTTATCATAAGGTGTTAAAAATATTCTTTAAATATTCTCTATTGAAAATTTTTGATATCTCGGTAATAATCATAAGTATAAATATTAGAATTATCAAGACTATAATTGGGAAAATAATATGGTATATACCACAGAAGAAGCAAAGAAGTACTGGGAGGAAAAAGAGAGAATATATGGCGGCAAGGTTGAATACTACACATTTGCTGTATTTATGGGTACATCCAGGAGCTCTTACTTCAGACTCGGGGGTATTCTGTACTTTATCAACAATAAGCTGTGTTTTGAGGATTTTGAAAAAGACAACTGGCTTTCTAAATTAATACAAAAAAATAAAAAGTATGAGAAAACAGAGTTTTCAATAGACCAGGATGCACTCGAGGGAATATACGTTGTATCGAGATCATCAGCTATCAAGGCTATAACCACCGGCGTTGAAAATAATAAGATAAAGCCTCTTAAGGGAATTGGAAAAATACTCTTTCAGCCTGTAGTACAGTTTAAATTGAAAGATGGTAAATCATACTTTTTTGAAATTATGCAGCTTAAAGATCTTAAAAAATTTTTAAAAAATAAAAGGTTACCCTACACCGGATAGGGTTCTTTTATTGCTCTCACCATTACCCAGAAATTCTCCATTGGAGTATCCAGCTGAACATGATGGGTCGGCCCGGCTATAAATCCACCGTTTTCCCCAAGAGCCTGTATGTTATGCCTTACGGTCCTGTAAACTTCATCAGGTGAAGCAAAGGGCAGTGTATACTGTTCATCTATCGAGCCCCAGAAGCACAGGCGATCCCCGTAGGATTTCTTCACTTTTTGCAGGTCAACACAGGGTGGTTGAACAGGATTTAATACATCAAGACCAATCTCTATTAAATCCGGAATTATAGGATCAATATAACCGTCAGAATGGTATGTAATTTTGATATCAGGGTTTATGCGTTTTAATTCAGAAAAGAAGTTTTTCATCCGCAGTTTAAAAAACTTTCTCCAGAGTGCGGGAGATATTATCATACTGTTCTGTGACCCCATATCATCTCCTGTCCATATCATATCAACACCGATTTCGACCAGCCTTTTTGCAGCAGTGAGATGATAACGATAGGGTATTTCAAGAATCTCATCTGCCAGATCCGGATTCTCCACAAAATCCATCAGCAACCTCTCAAATCCCCTGAGTGCCCACGCACATTCAAATATTGTTGTCACCACAACTCCAACAATCCAGTATTCGTCCCCATACATTTTAACCACCCGCTCTGACTCTCTGTAGATTTCATCCCTATCAGGGTCAGGTGGTGTATAGGATTTAATCGCCCCATCTTCAGACAGAGGGTGCCCGTCCGGTTCTGTATACCTGCCTCTACCGTACTTGGTCTCGTACCACACAGATTTCCATCCCACCCCCCATTCATCGGTATAATAATCACCTTCCATATAATACGAGTTAGCCCATCCAACAGAGGTTAATAGCATATCTTCATCAAGGGCCAGTTCAAGGTCGTATCTATTTCCACCGCCATGGGGATTATGGACACTATCATTTTTCAGGTTCAATTCTTTTCTCAACCTTTCGGCAAACTCGGGGGTAAAACTTATCTGCATTGGGCATCTGTCTGGTGTTCTGTGATTCAGAGCCTCTGAAACTCTCTGTCGATGGGTCATTTTATCATCTTTTATTTTTCATTTTCTTGACCGCCTGTTCAACCGTATATCTTCCGCTTAAAACATTTCCCGTCAGTTCCATTAAAACCCTGGACTTTTTATTCACAACAGGATTAACATTCAGGATCATTGAATGGTGTAGGAGCTGATCTGCAAAGAAAGAATAAGGCCAGTATGCTGAAATTTCTCTATCCATTAAAACAGATTTTAACACTGGTAAAAACTTTTTACCTCTCCATTTAAGTAGCATTGATTTTTTCGATGTTAACTTATCGGCAAGCCTTATTGCAAAGATATTTTCACTATCTTTCTTGATTCCTATTATAGCCCATCCACTTGATATTGTGTACTGTTTATACCCTTTTTTATACACAGGTAGAGGAAGAACTCCAAATTTACCCCACTTACTTAACCTCTCGTATATCCATGAGCCGCTTATAGCCATGGCAAACTTTCCTTCGATAAGACCTTTCAGTATATCATAGCCCATATATTCAGCTACAGAAGGTGGGGAAGCACCCTCATCAATCAACCTCCTGTAAAACTTTAAAGTTCTTCTAAAACATTCAGGATTATCGAGAAGTTCATCTGGATTCTTATTTGTGCATCCCGCATTTATTAGCCATGGGACAAAATAATTCATAAATCTTATGTAGCTTCCTGCCGGGAATCCAAATCCCCATAGATCCACCTTTCCATCCATATCAAAATCTCTGGATAACTTTTTTGAAAGTTCGATAAGGTCGTTCCAGCTCCAGTTTTTAATCCTTGTTTTGTCCAACATATTTAGTTTTTTAAAGATATCAATATTGTAATAGATAACCATAACATCCGTGTCGTAAGGCAAACCGTATATAGCCTTTCCCCTGCAGCATCCCGGTTTTAAACTTGGAATAAAATCATCCAGCCTTTCCTTTGATAGGTACTTTGAGAAATCCACAAGATCCCTGATGCCGGATAGATACCTTACAAGATTTATTGGAACAATTGCCAGATCGGTCGGGTTGTTGTCGGTGAGCATAACCAGGACATGATTTACATAATCCTCCATTCTGCCCTTTAATACTCTGACCTCAGTCTTCACTCTGTACTCAGCTGAAAATTCATCGTACACAGCCTTTATCGAAGGATTGTTGTCCGTTGGCTCAAACCACTTTGGAACAGCTATACTTACTCCGTTGTACCCATATAGGGGTAGCAACGAATAAAATGTAAGAAGAACAAATACAAGAAGTATTAAAAAAGGCAGTTTTCTCACTCCACCAACCCACTGATAGTAGTAAAGAATTACTATATTTATTTTTTTACTTAATAGAAGGTTAAAATACTTTTTGCTATAATTATCATGTAATATAATACAACAAAATATCAAAAATTTGTTAAAATTACAAAATAAATTTAAAAATAGTAATATTGAGTTTACTATAAAAACCGTTTTTTGTTCTTTCGAGTAGGGTGAAGAAATATTTTTTATTTTCGAACATAACGCAGTTAAGTATGGTTGTGAGCATAGCGAAACAATTCTTTTTTATCTTTTGAGCGAAGCAACGAAATCTTCAAC
>JALXDB010000123.1:5506-7484 GCA_026990615.1 Spirochaetota bacterium | reverse complement strand
AAGCCCCTTTATCCTGTGGATATTTATGAGTTTATAAAAAGTTTTAAAGGAGATTCTCCAGTTGAAGTTGAGGTGGTGGATAGTGAGCTTTGTCCGAGGTATACCGCGATTGTTGTAGATAATGTTAAAATAGAGAAGTCTCCCTTTTTAATTAGACGCAGACTGTATACACTTGGAGTCAGGCCAATCAACAATATGGTTGATATTACAAACTGGATTATGCTCGAGGTTGGACAGCCCCTCCATGCATTTGATGGAGAAAAGATAAAGGGGAATAAAATAATTGTTAGAAGGGCAAGAGATGGTGAAGTACTTGAAACCCTCGATAATGTAAAAAGAATCCTCAACCATAACAACCTTGTAATAGCCGATACCGAGAAGGCTATAGCCCTTGCCGGGGTTATGGGAGGGGCAAATACAGAAATTGATGAGAACACAAAAAGAGTGGTAATTGAATCCGCAAACTTTAATCCTGTGAATATAAGGAGGACTGCCGTTTCAGTTGGATTGAGGACGGAGGCGTCGAACAGATTTGAGAAGAGCCTGGACCCGGAGTACACAGTTCAGGGTATAGCAGGGGCGGTAAGGCAGATGTTCGAATTGATTGAAGGTGTAAAACTGGCTTCTCCATTGATAGATAAAAATTACTACAAAAAGCCAAGGGTGATTATTCCTCTTAATTTTGACTGGCTCGATAGCATGCTTGGTATGAAAATGGATAGGGACAGAGTTGTTGAAATCCTGCAATCGCTTCAATTTAAAGTAACACCGAGGGATGAGCTGAATATCGAAGTCGAGGTGCCATCTTTCAGGGCAACCAAGGATGTATCCATTCCGCAGGACCTTGTTGAAGAGATAGGAAGGATATTCGGTTATGATAATATTACTCCCGAGCTTCCCCTTATAAAGACAACTCCGCCTCCAAAAGACGATCTTGTATTTTTTATCAGACGTATCAAAAGAATAGCCTCCCTGGCACTTTCTTTGACCGAGGTGTACACCTACTCTTTTCAGGATGATGCCTATATAGATGTTTTTTATACATCAGATACCAATTTTATCCGGTTGAAAAATCCGGTCGGGTCGCATCTTTCCAGAATGAGAAGGAGTATAATACCCGGTCTGTTTTCACTTATAGAGAAAAACCTGAACTACAGGGATGAGTTTGAAATATATGAGGTTGGCTCCATTTACAATCCTGACAGGAAGGTAAAGTATCAGGCAGGGGAGTTGCCGGAAGAAAAAAAGATGCTGGCCGCACTTATTTTAAAGAATAGGAATGAAAGGCCGCTGTTTTTCTACTTAAAAGGTAAGCTTGAAAATCTGTTTTCGGAGTTTTATTTAGGAAACGTAAAATATATTGGAGGGGATGATATCAACTGGAACTCCCAGAGATTTGATGCAAACAATCTCGGTGATTTCGAGGCCTATCATCCTTACAGACAGGCATTTTTATCATATGAAGGAACTGTTTTTGGTTTTATGGCGGAGATTAATCCAAAATTGCTGAAGAGTTCCGGGATTGATTTTACGAAGAAGAGGGCCGCTGTATTTGAGCTGGATCTTGAAATACTCCTTGAAATTGTGGAAAAAGTTGAGGAGAGGCACAGGTACAGGAAGATCCCTCGATATCCCGAAGTAGTTTTAGCCCTTGCTGTTGTGGTAGATGAGGGTGTTTCATCCGAAGAGGTACACAATTTTATCGTATCTTCTGGAACAGAACTCCTCAAAAAAGTAGAACTTTTCGATATTTACAGAGGAGCGCCGTTGCCTGAAGGTAAAAAGAACCTTGCCTTTAATCTGTATTACGGAACTGATGAGAGAACTCTCACAGAGCAGGAGGCAAATGAAGTACATGAAAAGATAGCTGAAAAGATACGCCAGCACGGATGGGAGCTAAGATAGATGTAAAACTTTTACCTATCTAATTGTCTATTCAATATTTGTGTTGACAAAAATGGTAATTTTAGTATATGCT
>JALXDB010000123.1:0-5496 GCA_026990615.1 Spirochaetota bacterium | reverse complement strand
GCTAATATGAGTTTAATACAATATCTATTTATTAATGAAAATTTAACCAAAAATAAATATAATATTAAAAATTAAGAAAAGGTAAGGACGGTTTAATGGACAGGATAATTGATAAATCTAATCCGATTCCTCTTTACATTCAATTGAGTGACTGGCTCGAAAAGAAAATCAAATCAGGGGAATACAAAGTTGGTAATATGCTTCCATCCGAAGCTGAACTATCGAAGGAAGCAGGTATAAATAGGAATACAGTAAGGCATGCAATTGATCTTTTAATTCAAAAGGGCATGGTTGAGAAAAAGCAGGGTGTTGGAACAGTGGTGAAGAGAGCGTATCCTCTAAATCCTGTTCATAAACTAAACAGTATGACCAGCTTTGTTGATGACTTTGAAATTGAAAACGTTTTGATTGAGGATAGGATTATAAGCAAGGAGAAGATAGAGCCAACTGAGGATCTAAAAGAGAAACTCATGTTAAAACCTGGGGATTCTGTTGTTAAAATAGAGAGGATAAGAATTGCCGATAAGATCCCTCTGGTTTTAGAAATCCAGTACTATTCCTACGAAAAGTTTGGTAAGCTTCTAGAGATAAACATAGAAGGCTCGATGTATAGAATACTAACCGACAAGTTTAATGCTGACCTCGATCACTCGGTAAAAACCATCAGAGCTGTTACTCCCACAGAGAGAATTGCTCATCTTCTCGATATCCCCATATCTACCCCGTGCATCTTTTTGGAGAGCCTGGCTTACACAAAGGATAAGGAGTGTATAGAGGTTCTTCATTCCTATTACAGGGGTGATAGATACCTCTTCAAGGTTGAAACAAGAGAGTATCAGAGAGGAATTGGATCTGCAGAGTAGAGGCTTTAGATTTTTTTTCTTTTTAATCCGACAGCAATTTGTCAGTAATTCCGTGTTGATGAAAGTTTATTAGTTGTAGATAATATGTGTCTTAACTGTTCAAAAACTATTGACTATGTAAGCCACAGAGAATATTTATAATCATAAATCTTAATGAAGTGTTGTTTTGTAAAATAGAGTTGCAACGCTTAAAATACTGCTCTTATCAGGGGGACCGAAATGGTTGTAAGAAAGATTGGAGTATTCTTAATAGTTCTTATAGTTGTGTTAGCATCTTTTTCCTATCTGTTTGCAGAGGAAAAGGCAACAGGTATTCATAGAATATCTATGGCTCTGTCCTATACGGATATAAAGGTGCCTCCAGGTGAAAACTTGAATCTTGATCTTATGTTTATTAACAGAGGGAAGATGGGTGAACATGTGTATGTGTGGGTCGATAAGGCGCCTGAAGGATGGAAAACATCCATAGAAGGTGATTATCTTGAGGTATCGGGATTATACGTGCCGGCCGGGACAAAAAAGGTGCTCAGTTTTTTGGTAACCCCCCCATCGAATGTAAAACCCGGCAAATATAATTTTAAAATTGTTGCTAAAACAAGGGATGGTAAATACTGGATGAGAGAGAGTGCTACTATTGAAGTGGTGGGCTCTAAGGGAGTTTCTACAGGAAAGATCCAGTTGACAACATTTTATCCCGTTATAAGAGGACCTGTAAAAGGAAAGTTCAAGTTTACCATAATGGTTAAAAGTGGCCTGGATAGAGAAGAGGTTTTTAATCTACTTGCCAAGGGCCCTGAAGGCTGGGACATTAATTTTAAACCGACCCTTCAGTCCACATATATTTCAAGTATAAGACTTCAGGCAAACCAGAGCAAAACACTGGAAATAGAGGTGAAACCTCCACTGTCGGCAGCAGCAGGTGAGTATCCAATAGAGATAAAAGTCGCAACCAAGGAAGCTGAAGCAAAGGCAAAACTGAAGGTGATATTAACAGGTTCGTATGAACTTAAGGTTGGAGCTGCGAAGGGTCTGCTTTCAATCGATGCAAGGCCCGGTAAGCCCTCCAATGTTTCTCTTTATGTCAGAAATACAGGTACAGCGATAAATAAAGATATATCTTTTACATCTTTTAAACCAGAAAACTGGAAGGTTCAGTTCAATCCACCCAGAATAAACTTTTTAAAACCCGGTGAGATAAAACAGGTAGAAGTTGTTATAACCCCCTATGAAGGTGCTCTTGTGGGTGATTACTCAATTGAAATTAAGGCAAAAGGTGAAGAGGGAAGTCAGGACTCTGTTGAGTTTAGAGTCTCTGTGAAGGCAAGCCCGGTATGGGGATGGATAGGTATTGGAATAATCCTGTTTGTAATTGGCGGGCTTATTCTTGTGTTCAGATTTTTTGGGCGACGTTAAACCTAATAGTTTATGAATTACTAAATTAGCTTCCGAAACCGGGGGATAAGATGAGCAATGGTGTAGTGAATGGTGATATAGTGGTAGAGGCCAATAACCTTACAAAGGTATACGAAGGCCACACGGCTGTTGACCATATCTCTTTTACTGTTAAAAGGGGAGAAATATTTGGTTTTCTCGGACCCAACGGAGCAGGAAAGACAACTACGTTCCTCATGCTGCTTGGACTTTCTGAACCAACGGAAGGTTATGCAAGAATACTCGGGATGGATCCCTTTAAAGAACCTCTGAAGATTAAAAGAATGACGGGTTACCTTCAGGAGAATATGGGATTTTACAGGGATTTAAACGCTATTCAGATGCTTGATTTTATAGCAGAACTGAACGGAATACCCGAGGATGAGAAAATGGAAAGAATAGAGAGATCGCTTGAGGCTGTTGGACTTCTTAACCAGGCCAAAAAGAAGATTGAGGCATATTCAAGAGGGATGCGGCAGAGGCTTGGGATTGCAGAAATTTTACTAAAGGAACCCAAAGTCGCCCTGCTTGATGAACCCACTCTCGGATTGGACCCCGATGCTACAAATAGAATGACCGATCTTATCCTGGGCCTGTCTGAAGAAAAGGGGATGGCAGTTATTCTTTCCACACATCTTCTGCATCATGCCCAGAAAATATGTGATAGGTTTGGAATAATAATAGGTGGTAAACTGGTAGCTCTGGGAACAATGGACGAAATTGCAGAAAAGAAATTGAATATTGGGGAAAAGATGTACACCCTTGAAGAAGTTTACATGAAATATTTTGAGGAGGGGTAAATTGAGAAGTTTTAAGGCTCTTGTTAAAAAGGAACTGGCCGACCATCTATCGAGTTATCGCTTTTTGATAATCTTTCTTCTGATATTGATGATCAGCCTTATTCTGGTGTATATGGCGGCCGGAACTATGACCGAAAGCCTTAAAGGGGAAAAACTTCCGCGATTTGTGTTCCTTATGTTGTTTACCACCTCCAAGATTAACTTTTCTCTTGTCCAATTTGTAGCCTTTTTTGGTCCTCTAATAGGAATTATTCTTGGATTTGACAGCATTAACAGGGAACGCAATGAAGGTACCTTAAGTAAACTTCTTGCCCAGCCGATCTATCGAGATACAGTAATAAATGGAAAGTTTACAGCCGGTGTGATTGTTGTAGCCCTGATGATGGTATCGATAATAATGACAATTACAGGGCTAGGGCTGTTTATAGTTGGAGTCAAACCGGGGCTCGAAGAGTTCTGGAGGATATTTATTTATACAATTATCAGTATCGTTTATATATCACTATGGCTGGGAGTTGCTATTCTCTTCTCTATTATCTTCAGAAGTGTAGCAACCTCATCGCTTGCGGCATTTGCTGTATGGATTTTCTTTTCATTCTTCTTTTCCTTTGGCGTTAATGCAATGATAAGCTCGATAATAAAACAGTACGGACCTAATTTTAAAGAGGCTTTTATTCACGTATCAAGAATTGAGAAGGCGATTTCATTCACTTCTCCCATGCTACTTTACAGTGATTCAACGGCAACAATAATTGATCCTATGAGGAGAACTCTTTCATCTTTCAATTTGCAGGTCGGTTTGATGGAGCAGATGTCTATGAAGAGATTTGCCGGTCCCCTTCCCCTTGCCCAGAGTTTTTTGATTGTTGCACCTTATATTATATATCTTCTTGTCATTACGATAATTGTTTTCATTGCTTCATATCTGGTATTCATGAAACAGGAAATAAGGTCCGTTTAGAGTTTGTTATTTGACAGGATGTTTAGTATGAAAGCTCTAAATGATTGTTCGATTGCTATTAGGAAAGTCATAAAGCCAAATATTTTTCATAAAATTTTTATAGACATTTTTTGCTACTCATGTTAAAATGATTAAAAGTATACATATCTATACATTTATTGGTAATGTGTTAGGAAAAGCTCTTTTCCATACGGTTATTTAACAGTTTAGATTGTTTTCTGTATTAATCAGGTTGCGAAAAGTAATCGGTTTATTAGTTAAATCAGGTATTGAATGAGCAGATCAGTTGTGTTTTTAGGTATTTATCCATAGAAACGAGTTCAATATTTTAAATCAATAACCAATAAAGGAGTCTGAGTAATGAGTTCGATAAACCTTCTGGAGCAGGAATTAACGAGAGATCTTTTTGTAGACCTTTTGATGCCGGAATGGAAGGATTGCAAGGAGATCAACATATCTATACTAAGCGGCGGTATAACCAATAAACTTTACAGGGTTACGAGCGAAAAAGGTGACCTTGCTGTAAGAATATACGGCGATAAAACCGAAATGTTTATCAACAGGGATTATGAAGCTGAAACAATGCAGAAGGTTTCCGAAATAGGTATATCTCCCAAGATGATAAAGTACCTGCCAGAATACCATGTTACAATTGTTGAGTTTATTACTCATGGCTACACATTGAAGAATCCTGATTTTTTAAAGGAAGAGTTGAGGGAAAAGATAGTAAATCCGATAAGAAGGCTCCATGATAGCAGCATAGTACTGCCGAGAGTATTCAATCCTCTGATTGAAGTAAAGAAAATGGATAAAATACTTGACGATCTGAATGCCAAGTACCCTGAATTTAAGATTAAAGAAACCATAGAAAAACTGGAGGTGCTCAGCGATAAGATCAATATTCCGGAGGATAAGTACAGGGCATGTCATAATGATCTCCTGGCAGAGAATTTTATCCTTGTGAAAGAGGGGTATGAGCACCTTTACGATGAACCCCTCTACATAATAGATTGGGAATATGCCGGAATGGCGCCCAAGTACTACGATATTGCAGATATGTTTCAGGAAATACTTGTTGGCAGAGAGGTTGAAAAGAGTTTTATTGAGCATTACTGCGCCGGTAAAGACGATGTAGAAGAGGCTACATACTACATTGAAATGTTTAAACCTTTCCCGGATATTTTCTGGTTTTTGTGGAGCCTGATTCAGCAGAATATTTCAACAATAGAGTTCGATTTTTACAATTACGGCAGGGTTAAGTATGAAAATGCCCAGAAAAATCTGGAGTATTTAAGTCAGAGGTATGGAGTAAGCTATAAATAAAATATTTCAAGCAGAGTTTTAATTTAAAAAATATAAAAGAATTTTTTACCAATTTTTTCTTGACAAAATAAAAAAATTATATAGAATTAGAATAGGCTAAATGGGTAGATGTATATAC
>JALXDB010000122.1 GCA_026990615.1 Spirochaetota bacterium | reverse complement strand
GATATTTCTTGATATTGTAAATAAATACAAAATATTTTGTCTGGCATTTGGATTTTACAATATACAAAATCAGATCTTTGAAAGATTTAAAAATACAAAATAATAATCGTTCCGAATATTAAAAAAATTATATTGCTACAGCATAAATGTATTAAGGGAATTTGGCATTTATTTGGACAACAACATATTAACCCAAACAGTAGGTTACTCATTTAGGAATCTATGAGTTTCCTATAAAAACAGGTTTTTATCATCTCGAGCGAAGCGAAGAAGTATCTTTCCTCTCTGAGCGAAACGAGAAATCTCTTTTATTTTTCGACGAAGCAAAGAAATATCTTTTGCTTTCAAACGAAACATAGAGAAGTGCAATCATGAGCGTAGCGAAACAATTCTTTTTTATCTTTTGAGCGAAACAGTGAAATTCTTAATACATAAAGAATTACAGATTTGGGGCATAAAATCAATTTGAAGAATCAAGGCTCGAAATGACAGTACGTTACTTTTTAGTGGATTCATCTATTCTATAATAAAAATAATTTTAAGGAGGTTTAACCATGGCAAGAGTAACAAGAGAAGTTGTAGAAAGAGCAGGAGTAAATGTTGATCAGCTACTTGAGCTACTTGTAAAAAATGCATCTGCTGAGTTAACAACCTATTACTACTACACCATCCTCAGGGTCAACCTAATAGGCTTGAAGGGAGAGGGTATCAAAGAGATAGCTGAAACAGCAAGGATCGAAGACAGAAATCACTTCGAAGCACTTGTACCCCGCATCTACGAACTCGGAGGAAAGCTACCGCAGGACATGAAGGAGTTCCACGACATATCCGCATGTCCCCCCGCATTTCTGCCGAAGGATATCAACAACACGGAGGATATTCTTAAGGTGCTCGTAGAGGCTGAAAGATGCGCAGTCAGAGGATACACACAGATCTGCAATATGACAGCCGGAAAAGACCATAGAACCTATGATTTAGCACTGGCTATTCTAAACGAGGAGATCGAGCATGAATCATGGTTTTCTGAGTTTCTCGGAGAGGGCCCGTCGGGACACTTTATGAGAAGAGGAGAAACCTCTCCATTTGTATCCAAGTTTCTAAAGTAGAATAGCAACCAATCGATTTGCGGTACCGGGAGAATATTTTTACATTGATTGCACTGAAATAATTTCTAAACGGTGCCGCAAATCCCATTTAAAAGAAGAGAGGTGATTCATCTATGGAAAATCTAAAAGAATTTACTGTAGACGAGCTAAAAAAGTATAATGGGAAAGACAACAGTAAAATATACTTTGCCTATAAGGGTCTGGTATACGATGCAACAAATAGCTTTCTGTGGAAAGGCGGGAGGCATCAGGTATTGCACGAGGCAGGCCAGGACCTCACCGACCAACTCAAAGATGCTCCGCATGGTGAGTCTCTTTTAAAACGACTCCCCGTAGTAGGGAAACTGAAAAGATAGAATGAGATTCGAAATTTTTTAAAAAAGTTACATTACCTGATTCTAAAAACATGTTGAAATATTGATCCAAAAGATTTAAAAAGATATTTGATAAAGATCTAAAAAATTAACTTAAAGGGCAAAAATATGAAATGTTTAATTGTTTACTATTCAAGAACCGGAAAGAACAGAAAAATAGCAGAGCTTATTAAAGAAAAAATTGGTGGCGATGTAGAAGAGATCATAGACCTAAAAAACAGAAGGGGATTTATAGGATGGATAAGGAGCGGAAAAGATGCATTTTTAAGCAGAGATACCAATATTCGACCTTCAAATAACGATCCGGCGAATTACGATTTAATAATAATTGGAACCCCGGTATGGGCCGGCAATTTAACACCTGCCGTAAGAAAGTACCTGAAAGACTACCACGATAAAATTAAAAGCTACTCTTTATTTTCGGTATCGGGATTCGGGGAGAAGAATACAAAGATAATAAACAAGGTTAAAGACATACTAAAAAAAGAGCCTCTAAGCACACTTTTTATAAGTGAAAGAGAGTTAAAAAAAGAGCTTTATAAAGATAAACTTAACATGTTTATAGAAACGTTAAAATAAAGAGCAAATCCAACATCTGTAAACCAAACCAATCAGACCAGAATAATTAAGGTACAATCAAACACATAGATAAAAAACAATCTCAGGATCTTATACTATTAATAATAGGGCTAATTCGGATTTTTAAAAT
>JALXDB010000121.1 GCA_026990615.1 Spirochaetota bacterium | reverse complement strand
GACCTGGTCAGGAGTACCTTTCCTTACAAGTTCAAAAAAATCAAGGTTCTGGGCCAAAAGCATCGCCGGGAGTATTAAAATGCTTATTGCAACAACAGTTGATAAGAACCTCTTCATTACCATCCTTCAATAATCTTAGCGAATAATTTATATATAAAGTTAATAGGTTTTTTATTTAACCTGTATAAAAAATTAAACTTAAACGAACTCGAGTGGCCCCATCTGATAGTAATCGATCGATTTTGGGATTCTCTCCCTATTGAATGGCCTTTTTAGCCCATCCTGAAATGCTTTCTTCATATGATGAACGAGAGTACTGTCCTTCAATCCAAGATTATAAAGCTCAACAGCCCTGTCTCTCGATCCCATGAGGTCGTAGCATCTTGCCTCCCATAGCAGCAGGGCGCTCATCTTCACGGGCGGGAAAATAAAGCTATTTCTGAGATTTGAAAAAGTCTCAACTGCCTCCCTGTACTTTGATGCCTTCATCAGAAGTATTCCATAAATATACCTGTACCCCGGATCATCGTAGAGTCTACGGGCCCTCTCCACATTCCTTACCGCATATTTCAGCTTACCCATTTTTAGCTGTTCCTGGGAAATGGTAATATACCACATAGATCTTTTCATCCTATCGTTAACCGGGATGAACTTTGTACCCTTTATCAATGGCCTGGATGACCTCTTATAAGATGGCAGCCTCCTGCTCTCCTGCTTTTGTATCTCATCATAAAAGTTAAACCCCCTGTAGCTGTTATAACATATTCCCGGTGGTCTTCCCTCGGCTATCCAGAAATTGCCCGTCTCCATCTCAAAAACCACACTTGTAAGCGTAATTATCTGGGATGTAAAATCACCACCCAGAAGATGGGTTGTTCTGCTCGAAAGGTTTAAATTGCTCGATATAATATCAATCATCCTTCTGATGTCGATATTCCCGTAGTTTTCCTCAACTGCATTCATTAAAAGCCTGTAGCGGCCAATAGTATTTTCCCTTTCAAGAGGGAACTCAAACTCCTTCTTCTTCATAATTGGTGCAACAAAATGATTTGTCTGGGGCAAAACGTCAAAATCCCTCTCAACATTCCTGATAACAGCCCTTTTGGAATCGACCTCCACAGCGACTGCATTTTCCCTATCTGCAAACACCACAGTGTGCGGTGAGGCGGTTCTCAAATTATGGGTCCGAATAAGCTCTACAATCCCCTCGATTGACCTTGCACGTGTAAACAGATAGTGGTTGTAATCCAGCATAAGGGGAAGCTTCTTGGAAAGATTTGATGAAAGGCACATGAATGCACCCATTGCAATTCCAGATTCATTAAAGCCGGTTAATCCAAATCCCGGGAACCCGGCTGTTGAGACGTACATGTAATCTTGCTTCTTCTCTTTAACCCACCTGTATTCCCCGGAACTACCCCTGACGTAGACCTCGATCTGCTCATCAGGGTGTGAATATATTATTGCTGGATACTTCCATACTACAGCTCCGGGAAAATCCATGTTTCTCGCAAACATCGCCTTTGCCCTCCTTGCGATAGCACTCCTTCTCAAGTAGAGCCCGCTGCATCCACCCAGATAGTAGTTGCTTAAACTCTCCTTGCCTCCTTTTAAAAAGCTGGCCGCGAGAAATTCCATTAAATCGGGTGCCGCCACCCCGCGGAGGGCAACCTCTCTATCAAAACCAACTGCATCTGCTATTCCGTAAAGCTCATCCCTGGTTTCTTCCAGAAACAGCTTCTCAAGGGGGGTGTAAAAAAACCATTCCAGAATATCTTCAAGAGTGTTTTTAAAAAATCGCGGGATCTTAAGAAACACATCGGAGCTTCTGTAGAGTTTTTCGAGCATAGTTCCGTAATATTCGGCTATTCTGGATCTTCTAATCTCGGACTTTAAAAGCTTTCCATGGGCATAACCCCGCCGGTATGGATTCCCATAGAGATGGAGTATATAAAATCCCTTTTCAAACCTGACTGAAGAGCCGGTTTCAGGGTCTATCCGCATATTCCTTCTTCTATCATACTCTACCCTGCCATTACTCTCTATACTGTCATCAACTTTCATCTTTTTACCTTATTATATACAATTTATTTGATAAAACCTTGTTAAAACATAATACCATAAAAAATCTTATATACTTAAATTAAATTTCACTGAATAAAAAATCCATTTAAAAGTGTGGATACACGCA
>JALXDB010000120.1 GCA_026990615.1 Spirochaetota bacterium | reverse complement strand
GTTAAGTGCAAGTCCCTGTATTCCTGCATGGATGCCCCAGAATTTTGGTATAACTTTAAGTACAATCAAATAATTGTAACAAACGCCTGTTAATAATCCCGCTATTGCACCGGCTTTTGTAGCCCTTGGCCAGAAGAAAGTAGCAACTGCAAGAGGCAAAAGTTGCACTATAGAGCCATACGCACCAAGCAGAAGTGCAACAAGTGATTGCCCTCCAAGAACTGCAACAAGGTAGGAGATGAATCCAAACCCAACAACTGACACCCTAACCCAGAAGGTTGCTTCTTTATCCGTATGTTTTTCCTTCTTAAGAACCTCAACGACATCCAGGGAGAAAATAGAACCTGCAGCATGGCTTATAGTATCCTGCGTAGACATAGCAGCTGCAAGAGCAGCAGCAAGAATTATCCCAACAGCAACAGGCGAAAAGTTCATATGGTTAAACATCCATGGGAGTATCTTGTCTGGTGCCCCAAGTTCCGATGGTTTTACCTGAAGAACACCGGCAAATCCGATAAAAAGGACAGGAACTAGAAAGATAGCAAATGTCGGGTACATCATTATCGTCTGCTTTAGCACCTTTTCATTCTTTGCAGTATATGCCTTCATAAATAGGTGTGGCCACATTGCAAATCCCAGAACAGAAACAAGGAGCGCAGAGGCAAAACCGGCATAGCTCATTTTTGTACCAGGACCAACCAATAGGTGGTGCGGATTAAGCTGGTTAATCTGCTTGAACATCTGGACAGTGCCGCCGTAGAGTTTGTGGGGCAGGTAAAGTCCAAGTATCCATGCAATAGTTATCATAAAAGCCCCTTGAAAGACATTTGTCCAGGCTACGCCTCTTACTCCACCGAAGAATACATAAACAAGAACTATAACATAAGCTATAAGGGCTCCAGCCCAGAAAGGTATTCTTCCGTCAGTTGCAACTTCAAATATGTATGCACTTCCTTTCATTTGAAGAGTAATATACTGAATGAATGCAAGTATTGAAACAAGTCCTATTATGACAGACAGAAACTTTGATTGAAACCTATCAGCAAAAAGTTGAGCCTGAGTCACATATTCATACTTTTTACCTGCCTTTAGTGCCTTTGGACCCCAGATCCACCAGGGGATAAGGCCTGCAGCAGCGTATCCCAGAATATAAAACGAGGCAGCACCCTTTGAATATGCCCATCCAGGGCCACCCAGATAAGCAAAAGCGCTGAATATAGCACCTCCCATCAAAAAATACATCACAATAAATCCAAGGCTCCTATTGGCAGCTACATATTCAACAACAGTTTTCTTTCTGCCTCTTCCAGCAAATGACCCAAGAAAAAGTACGATAAAAAGATAAATAAGTATTATAACCAGTACTATTATCCAACTCATCAGGCTTCACCTCCTTCTTTTTCATTTTTATTCTCCAAAAGGTAGAGAATAACAAGGAAAACAAACTCAAGAGCTATAAACAGGACAATGAAAAACATGCCAAATGGCATTCCAAGTACATAAGGTTCAGCAGAGTTGGCAAATATCCAGTAGAAAGCCTGAAGGAAGATGAAAATTGTTAAAATGGCAAAAAACACAATGCTGCGTACCTTTACATTTCTGGGTGTTCCTGGCTTAAAAAGCGTAAATCTGTACTCAGATCTCTCGCTGTTTTTAGACATTTTGCCCTCCTTTTTTATAACAATTTTTAAGATTATTTTATGTCAGAGGTTAAACCTTGTCAATTAATTTAAATATCATTTCGCTATCACAATTTTGCTATAGCCAGTGGGTCTTGAAGCATTTATAACCTTAAAACACTAAGATTTTATCTCCTTTTTCTTTAACATTTCAATACACTATTAAGCATTTATGGACTCAGCTATAACAGCTTCATATAGGTTCTATTGCACTTAGAGAGATAAACAACTACCTAGGATCTTCTTGATAATCCTAATCTTTCTACAGCAAAACAAAAACAAATAGCATGAATAGTGTTCGGGCTTAAAATATGAGAAATGGTACTTTCTTAATATGTTGTTATTTAAAGTTCCTTTAGTCTCCGTACTATCAATAAACCATGTTGTACAATGTTGATCTGTTACCTTATAAAAAATCTATAATTTCTCCATTTACACCTGTTTAGGTTATACTTGAACTTTTATAGTTAAACAATTCTATTTAAATAATAGTTGATAATCTATCATAGATTTTCTTTTATGTG
>JALXDB010000119.1 GCA_026990615.1 Spirochaetota bacterium | reverse complement strand
ATATAGAGTCCTGGATAAATATTTATAATACAATATCTTAAAAAATTGTCAACAAATTATTAATATTTTATTAATATATTAAAAATAATTGATTAATTAATTGGAAGGAGCCTGTTAATTAGATTTAGTTTTTCATGAAACTATTATGTATTATTAACCGACCTTATTAATCGTGCTGCGCCACACTCTTAAATAAATATATCTATCTTACCCTCCGGTTGTTATAAATGACATTTATAATAATTTAGAGGATCTGTATTTTGAATTTTTAAAAAGGATTTTTGTAGCGATGGGAAAAACAAAAAAGATATATATATATTTCAAAAGAGCCCGAGGTATAACAATCTTTTATTTCTCAGGAAGTTTTAAACCTTGCCTGCATTGACCGGTTATTGCTGCCTGTAACTATAAAATTTTTAATAGATCAGTGATATCATTAAAAACGTAGTCGGGGTTCAGATCTTTTACATCTTTAAGATCTGTATAACCGTATGAAACGTAAGCACTTTTAACTCCCGCATTCCTGGCCGACAGAATATCATTTTTACTGTCTCCTATCATCAATATCCCTTCGCTTGATATTTTGCCATCAGATCTCTCGGATTCTTCGGTCCTTTTCAGGGTGGAAATAATTCTTACAATTCCCTCCGGATCTGGTTTCCTCTTAGTCAAATTATCGCTTCCAACTACAATATCGAAGAAATTGTAGAGCCCAAGCTTTTTAAGTATTTCAATGGTAAAATCCCTCGATTTATTTGTCAATACTGCCATTTTTTTCTTCATATCTTTAAGTGTCTGAAGAACTTCATTCACCCCGCTGTAAGGTTTTGTATATTCAACTAGATGTTCCGAATATGCAGAGCTGAAAATCTCAAGGGCATGCCCAATATCTACATTCTTGATCTCTTCAAGGGACCTTTCGACCAGTTTCCTTATTCCATCCCCCACCATTCGCGTTACTGTGTCAACATCAAGGGGAGGCAGATGAAACCTATCTCTCATAATATTGACGGCTGTGGTCAGGTCTTTTCTTGTATCTATTAAAGTGCCGTCCAGATCGAAGATAAAAAGTTCAAACTTTTCCATTTTAAATCTCCGGTTTAATTGTTAACCATTTCAATCGCCCGCTACTTTAATTGTTCGAGGCCAATATCGGCTTTTCAATTTTAATTCAAAAAATAAATAATGTTATGTTTTAACAGTAATGCATAATTCATTATATATTAAATGTTTAAAAGTTCGAATTTGGTACTATTCAACGTTTTAATCGTTTAACCTACTTGCTTATTATGGGAATTTTTCCAATTTAATAAACCTTCCAGATAAACTCCAGAAATAAATATATATCATCATACGGATTACCATATAGAACATTTACAATGCAAAAAACCCTACATTGCCTGCTAAAATATAAGAAAAAATATTGAAATATAAAACCAATCATTTAATAAGTTTTTGACATAACTATTTTATACTATCAATCGAGTATAAATTATTAATCAAACCTCGCAATGTCCTTAAATATTTTTGAGTGGGAATATGTCTACATTACCCAAAAGGGGTAGAGAAAAATAGAGAAGGATAATTATGAGTGATTATAATCTTACTGCATTGAAAAATATCAGTAAACTGTATGGCTGGGAAGAAGACAAAAATGGATATATCAAAAGTGTTGCGGTATGACAATTTTCAATTTTACAGGAAATTTTAAACTTTACCGGACCTGTTTCAATCCTTGAAAAACACCAATGAACAATGACAGAAACAGAGAAATATCCTTCAGAAAATATATTTAGTTTTGTTTATAAAGCCTTTATAAGTATATTAAAGTTAAATTTAATACTGTGTAGTGATAGGAATGTCAGAAAATCTAAATAAGATATTAAAAACGGCGGTTAAAGCTGCAAAAAGGGCAGGAGCCTACCTAAAAAAAAGATACACCAATGGTGATGCAGTTGTCACAGCAAACCACAGGCATGATGTGAAACTCGATGTTGATGTAAATACTGAGGAGATAATCAAAAATACCATCCTTGATAAGTTTCCCGACCATGGCTTTATATGCGAGGAAAGCGGACAATCTAAAAACAGCAGCGATAAAATCTGGATAGTAGATCCTTTGGATGGAACTGTAAACTTCATAAACCAGATACCCCATTTCTGTACATCAATTGCATACAAAAGCGACGGTCAATATCAGGTAGG
>JALXDB010000118.1 GCA_026990615.1 Spirochaetota bacterium | reverse complement strand
ACCTATTGACGGTTCGTCAAGAAGAAGCATTTTTGGTTTAGCCATTAAGGCCCGGGCTATAGACAGCATCTGCTGTTCCCCACCCGAGAGAGTTCCTGCAAGCTGATCTTTTCGCCTGTACAAAATCGGAAATATGGAAAAAATCTCATCTATCCTTTCATTAATCTCCTTTTTTGAAGTTCTGCTGTATATAGAGTATGTTCCCAGGATTAGATTATCCATAACGCTCATCGGGTAGAATAGCTGTCTGCCCTCTGGAACCAGAACAATGCCGAGTTTTACAATACTGGAAGGTACAAGACCCAGAATCTCTGTATTGTTGAAGAGTATTGAACCCTCTGCTCTTTCAGCCAGTCCTACTATTGTTTTTAAAAGGGTGGATTTTCCCGATCCATTAGCCCCGATTAAAGTTACAATTTCTCCTTCCTTTATATGCAGTGATATGGATTTTAGTACACATATTGACTCATAGTAGGCTTTTACCGATCTTACTTTAAGCATAATTCATACCGCCGTTCAAAATGTGGTACCAAGGTAAATTTTTATTACTTCCTGGTTGTGCTGGATCTGTTCCGGTGTTCCCTCAGCAATCTTTTCTCCAAAGTTTAAGACAATTATCCAATCGGATACATCCATAACCATATCCATATCATGTTCAACCAGCAAAATTGTTATTCCCTTTTCTCTGATCTTTTTTATTGTTCTGATTAGAGATCTTGTTTCGGTTATGTTTAGTCCTGCTGCAGGTTCATCGAGCAGTAGAATTTCCGGTTCAGATGCAAGTGCCCTCGTTATTTCGACCAGTCTCTGTTTCTCAAAAGGTATTTCCGAGAGTTTTTTATCCTTTATGTTTTCAATTCCCATAAATTCAAGCCATTCTATAGCCTTCTTGCGGAATTTTTCCTCTTCTCTTCTATAGGACTTTGTATTAAATGCATTCTGGAGCAATCCCGATTTAAAATGGATATTCTGTCCTACCATTACATTATCGAGGACATTCATATTGGAAAAGATGCCCAGATTTTGAAATGTTCTGGCAACTCCGAGTTCCGGGATGTTATAAGATTTTAGTTCATTTATTATTTTATCTTTAACCTCTATTTTCCCGCCATCAGGCCTTATGAGGCCGCTAATCAGGTTAAAGAGTGTTGTTTTTCCCGCTCCGTTTGGACCGATAACAGCTGTTATGCTGTTTTTCTTTATTGAAAAACTTAAGTTAACTATCGCCTTTAAGCCGCCGAATCTTTTTGTTAGATTGCTTACCCTTAAGATTTCATCCATTAGATTTTTTACTCCTGAATCCAGGAATTGGTATCTTTATCCCGTAGAGTCCCTCGGGCCTTAAAAGCATTATTGCCATTAGTATTGATCCGTATATTAGTATATCAAAGTCTTTGAAAAATCTTAAATATTCAGGGAGCAGGGTAAGAATTACAGTGCCAAGAATAGCTCCCCATATGTTTTCCATGCCTCCTACAGCCACCATGGTAACGAGAAGTATTGAAAAGTTGAGGCTGAATGTGCCCGGACTTAAAAATGTAACGTAGTGTGCATAGAGAAATCCGGCAAGGGCTGCATAACCTGCACTCAGCATGAATATCCCGAGCTTGAGTTTTGAGGTGTTGATTCCAAGGGTGTGGGATATTTCCTCGCTTTTATGCAGCGCCCTTAAAGCCCGGCCTATCTTTGATTCAATTATATTGAGAGAGACAAAAAGTATAAAACTGACTATTGCCCAGAGAAAGATATAAAACTTTGTATCTGTATCCAGACTGATACCGAATATCTTTATAATGGGTATTTCGCCGAAACCCGAGGGCCCACCTGTAAGAGATATGAGTTCATTAAACACTATATAAACGATTTCACCGAGCCCCAGAGTTGCCATGGCGAGGTAATGGCCTTTTAACTTGAGTGTTGGTATTCCAATAAAAAAGGCTATCAAAACGGTCAGAGATATGGATGCAGGAAATGCAAGGATCATCGGGACTCCGAGTTTTGCGGTTAGCACTCCCGATGTATATGCGCCGATTCCAAAAAAAGCGGCCTGTCCTAAAGATATCTGTCCGGCATATCCCATTAGCAGGCTAAGCCCCATAGTGATAAGAAGGTTTATTCCCAGAAAAATAAGAACGCCCTGATAGTAGGGATTTCTTAAAATCGCGAGTAGAACCAATGCAACAGCGTAAGTGGTTATTGCTTTTCCAGA
>JALXDB010000117.1 GCA_026990615.1 Spirochaetota bacterium | reverse complement strand
TTTGATACTGAAAATCAATGAAAAGGCGAGCTACGATACCGGGGTTACACCGAGTGTTTCGTACAACACCGGGGGAAGCAGCACTATTGAAGATGGTGCATCCATTGAGATGCTGAATGGAGAAACGGATACTACAGTCGATGGTGCTGGGCCATACCTTCTCTCTGCAACATATCATGATCTTGATGAAAATGATGTTGATCAGGGCGATACGATAACTCTGGAATTTAGTGAAGCGGTTAAGCTTCAGGGGGGATGCACCGATGCATCGGATTTTACGCTTCCCAATTCTGCATACGGTGATACCTTCGGTACCGGAGCATACCTTTCAGATTCAAATCCGGGCGATAATGAGATAGAAATAGTTTTGGGTAATGATCCGTCGTTTATACTCCCAAATATATGGAGCGGTACAGGGCAGGGGAACCCTTCCGGTATTGGTGTTAAGTCAGGGGGAACATCGTGCCTGTTGGATTTGTCCGATAACAGTGCAGCTGATACCCCTATCGTTGATATTGGAGGAAGCGGTTCCAATCAAATAGTAAGTGTTGTCGTAAGCGATGGTTCGGATACATTTTCTAACCCTGATATAAATTCAACATTACTGGATACAGATATCAGCGTTTCGATTGTACTTCAGTACAAAGCTCTTCACGTTACGGTGTGGTACGATGTCGGCAGAGATCCGGATGGTCTAGGCACCCAGAACAACGAGGACAGAAGTATTACGGCATCCGGTTCGGAAAAGAATTGGATTGCTCAAATTTCCGGTGATGATTCTGAAATCGTTGAAGGCGCCCTTGTCAGATTTATTATTAATGTGGATGGAGAGCTCTATTATTCAGACGGCCCATCATCACAGGGCGGGCATACACCGTGGTATTTTACCATTTTATATGAACAGAAGGATAGAATAACCGTTCGAAACAATATTATTAATCCCCAAAATGGTGATCTCTTATATATAAATTATTACCTGTCAAAAAATAAAAGGGTAAGAATTGAGATCTTTGACCTGGCGGGAAACAGGGTGAAAACCCTTAAAAATAGAACCGAGTCATCCGGGTCTCACCTGGTAACATGGAATGGTAAAAATAGAAGAGGAGAAACATGCATACCGGGAGTATACTACATACTTATTAAGGTTGATAAAAAGAGGTATGTTAAAAAGGTTTTGATTGTTAAATAATATGGGGATGAAATCAATTTTTTTATTCTTTAGAATGGTGAATAAAATGCACGGTAAACAGGGATAAAGATATGAAATACGGGGAACTTGTAAGTGATTCAGGGGTTTGCTTTGTTTGCGGAAAGCGTAATCCAAAGGGGTTAAAATTAGACTTTGATTACGACAGAAACAGCGGCCTGGTCTCAACATCGGTTGTTTTTGAGGAGTATATGCAGGGATATTCCGGTATCATACATGGTGGATTCATCTCGATGTTGCTCGATGAGGTAATGGCAAAGTCATGTTTGTACAATGGATATGTTTCAGTGACGGCAAAGTTAAATGTCAGGTTTATAAAACCTGTGGGTGTCGGGGAGAGAATATACTTTTTCGGAAAGATTGAGTCTTTAAAGGGGAAGGTTATAAAAGCTGTGGCCTGGTGTGAAGATGAAAAATCAAAAAAAAGGGCAGAGGCAGAATCAACATTTATAATTGTGGGGTCCTCACAGAATTAACCACAGGATTAGGGTAAAATTCTAGTTTTTTAATAAATAATTGATTCCACGCCGTTTTTATGATATTAAAAACAAAACATTATTAATTTTTTTGAATCGAAAAAGAAAACTCTGTATTGGCCTTATTAATTACTAACGTTAATCTTTTCCTGCCTTTAAGCAGTGATGCTCTCTATTAAAAGTCCGGTTTTAATGAATCCCTGTCTTCAAGGTGGCACGTGTCATTCATCTTTCTCAATACAAAAAGCATATCTTTCTGGTAAATTTCAGTTATTGAGCATGTATCTACCTGTAGCTGCCAGAATGCTTTAAGAGAGAGGTTCAATATTCCTATCAGTATCATTTTTATAATCACTCTGTGGGTAACTATGACCATGTCGTCCTTATTATTAAGAATAAGGTTGTAGAAGCTCCGGTAGGATCTTTCAAAGCACTGGGTAAGTGATTCTCCACCCGGGAAAGATGCCTTTTCCGGGTCGTTTCTGTACGTAAAGTAGTTTTTGGGGTCTTCGGATTTTACTATCTCAAGTTCTTTTCCTTCCCAATCGCCGAAGCTTATGTCTTTAAAATTTTCAACGATTTCAACCTCCAGTCCTTTGGCATCTGCAATCTTTTTAGCAGTTTCAAATGATCGGGACAGAGGAGATGAGTATACATGATTAAAGTTTTTCTCCTTCATATAATATGCAGTTAATTGAGCCTGCCTGTAGCCTGTTTCATCAAGAGGAATATCACTCTGTCCCCTGAATATGCTGGATTTGTTCCATTTTGTTTGACCGTGTCTTACAAGGTATATCATGAGAATTGCTCCATTTTTTTATTGGATTGACTTTGATTGTAAGATAAAATAATATTAATTTTGATAAAAAAAGAGGAATAATGTTAATAGTAATAATCCTGCTCATAGCTGTGGTGAGTCTTCTTTCTCTGGCGGCAATAATCGCATTTTCCGGTAGTAAAATCAATACCAGTATTGCTGGGGAGGGTAAAGAGATACTACCTGCAACTGAAATTACAAAAACAGTTTCATCTAGCATTAATAGTGTTGGTGAGAAATTTGAAAAAAACTATTCTGCAGAAGGAGAATACCTCCCTGTATTAGATATAGATGTTCCTGTTAAAGATTTTAAAAATGAAATAGTACACTACCGGGGCAGAGGTAAATTCTTTCAAATTGAATCTGAATCACAGGTTAGCGATATAAAACCTGAGGAGCATCTCATTGATGAAAGCGGTAAAATCAGTTCACCTATTATAGAAGGAGATATATATCTTACGGGTAGATGGATTGTGGTTGTTGGAAAAGAGATAAAAAAGATACCCCTTAAATCAATTGAGGACTTTGTTTTCAAAAACGAGTATCTTATTCTAAAAAGAAAGAGAGTTAAGAAGAAAAAGGATATATTTGAAATTCTAAACGACAGGGCAAACTTTTACTATATTTTAAAGGTGCTTGTAAAGTGATTAATAATTACAGATACTCCAAGTATTTCTATAAACCCCGGAAAAAGAGTAAAAAGATTCTTTTAATCTCATTGATTCTCACAGTAATTATTGGAACATCTGTCTATTCAATATTTTTTATAGATTTTATGGCTATTGGCAGCAAAGTAACTGAGACTTACAGAATCCTCTTTAATGATTTCAAGTTTATAGAAAAAAATCTTGATGAAGGGAACTTTACGGTAGTTATTAATGATGGGATGCCGCTTCTGGAGAAAAAGCCCTATAATGCACGGCTGCTCAGATACCTGGGTGAAGCCTATTATAATATATCCTTTAATCTGACAGGGAGAGAAAAAACTGAATCCCTGCTGCAATCTATAAGATTTTTAAGGAAATCTTTTGTAGTCTCAAAAGAAACCGCTATTATTCCAAGATACTACTTTATACTTGGAATGGCATACTACTACCTCAACAATCCATATTACTACGACCTAGCCGCAAAATACCTCATTGAGGCATACGAAAAAGGATATAAGGATAATAAAAGTTTCGAAGTTATTGCCCTCTGCTTTTACAGACTTAAGATGTATAAAAAATCAATAGATTACTTTAAAAAGGCCATGGAGGTTTCTCCGAAGGATGTAAACAGGCTGTTTCTAGCCTCGGCCTATAAAGAGGTTGGGATGTACGAGAGCGCTTTGAAGGAACTCGATTATCTTATAAAAAATTCAAAGGACGATGCTATAAGAGAGGAGGCTTACTGTCAGAGCGCATGGATAGATTTTAAAGAGGAGCGTTATGATGAAGCAAGAAATAAGCTAAACAAGGTGCTCAGTATGAACAGCAAGTCAGACTATGCTCATTACTGGCTTGGAAATATATATGAAAAAGAGGGAGATATAATTGCCGCACGCAAGGAATGGCGGACGGCATTAAAGATTAATCCGAGGAACATCGGAGCTATTAAAAAACTTTACTAAATATTTTGAGGAGTTGTCTATGGTTTTTGGAAGATTTTCCAATTCCTTTTCGAATGACATAGGAATTGATTTAGGAACATCAAACACCCTGGTTTATGTCAGGGGTAGAGGTATAGTTTTGTCCGAGCCATCCGTTGTTGCAGTGCATAGCTCTGCAAAGAAAGTTCTGGCCGTTGGGCAGGAAGCAAAAAGGATGCTCGGAAGAACTCCCGGAGAAATTATTGCAATAAGGCCGATGAAAGACGGTGTTATATCGGATTTTGAAACTGTCGAAAAAATGATCAAATACTTTTTCCAGAAAGTTCATAACAGAAAGGCTCTTGTAAGGCCCCGTGTTGTAATAGGTATTCCATCCTGCATTACTGAGGTTGAAAAAAGAGCTGTCAGAGAATCGGCCGAGCAGGCCGGTGCGAGGGAGATATACCTTATAGAGGAATCCCTTGCGGCTGCAATCGGTGCTAATATACCGATTCAGGAGCCGGCAGGACATATGATAATAGATATCGGAGGCGGAACATCTGAGATTTCGGTTATCTCGCTGGGAGGAATGGTTATTACCAATGCGATCAGGGTCGGCGGTGATGAATTTGATGAGGCTATAATAAATCATATGAAGAAGATCCACAACCTGATAATTGGAGAATCCACTGCCGAGGAAGTTAAGATAACAATAGGAAATGTTTATCCTGAAAAGGAAGTTAAAAAGGTAGAAATAAGAGGCAGGGATTCAATTTCCGGTCTGCCAAGAATATTGACTGTAGACTCGGTTGAGATTAGAGAGGCACTACAGGAACCAACAAACATGGTTTTAGAAGAAATTAAGAAAACCCTGGACCAGACTCCTCCAGAGCTGGCAGCGGACATAGTTGAGAGAGGTATTGTAATGACCGGTGGTGGTTCACTTTTACGGGGATTTCCAAAGCTGATAAGCAAAGAAACGGGAGTGCCCGTTATCCTGGCAGAAAATCCATTGACGTGTGTTGTTCTTGGAACAGGTAAATTTCTGGAAGAATTGAGGTATATGAAAAAGGTGAAATGACGGATAACGGCGAGGATCGGAGAAGGATAAGGATAGTACTTCTAATAACTCTCCTTTTTATTTCCTTTGTTATGATGGGGTTCTCTCAGAGGAGAATAACCCTTAATTTTAAATCAATTGCCTATGCGGTGGTATTCCCTTTCCACTATGCAGGAGTAAAGTCTATAGAGGGGGTTAAGGATTTTTTTACGAGTATCAAGAACAACAGGCATTTAAGGGAGGAGCTGAAAGAGACAAAACGTACCCTTGAAAAGTATGAGAGAATAATATATGAGTATGAGGAGATAAAGAGGGAAAACGAGAGATTGAGGAAGCTTATCGGTATACAGTCGAGGTTCGATTATGAAACGATAATTGCGGAAATTATAGCTAAATCCCCACAAAACTTCTATAAAACCATCATTATAAACAGGGGGCGAAACAGCGGGATTGAAAAGTATATGCCCGTTATTGCCTATCAGAATAACAGGCAATGCCTTGTGGGAAAGATAATTGACGTCCAAAAATATTCTGCCCGTGTACAGCCGATAATAGACCAGTTGAGCTACACTGGAGCAATGTTAAAGAGATCAAGGTATTCCGGTCTGCTTGTAGGTCAGAGCCCCATTTCAAATTACTGCCTTCTTCAGTACATAGATAAGAGAGCCAGTATTTCTTACGGTGATGAGGTTGTCACCTCTGGGATGGGTGGTGTATATCCAAAGGGAATTTTGATTGGACGTGTGGTATCCGTTTCAAAGAAGAGGTACGGTATATTTCAGGAAGCTCTGGTAGCCCCTGAGGTGGATTTTGGAAAGCTGGAAGAAGTTTACGTAATTACCAAGAAGGTGACTGTTTCGGAGTAAGATAAAGTATAGAGGTCGGTGATTGTGTTGAAAAAATATGCAATATTTTTATTTATTATAGGAGCTCTTATAGTTTTTCAATCGACCTTTGTGTACAATTCCATAACTGTGAGGGATGTTGGCCCTGATTTTTTGATGATTATAGTGGTGGCAATATCCTTTTTTCTTGGCTCTGTGTCTGGAGAAATATTTGGATTTATAACGGGAATAATAGCCGACATCATCTCGGGCGGGTTGCTCGGGTTATCGGCCTTTACCTACACAGTTATCGGATATGGAGTTGGCCTTTTAGGGAATAAAATATACGGCAATTACTACATCCTGTCTATATTTATAGTTTTTGTTGCCACATTTGTTAAAGCTCTGATTATGGCCATGTTGGGATCACTGTTTATAAAACCCGGATATTTTGGTTTTTTTACCCACGGTAGGATATTTTTAGAAGCTGTTATGAACGGTGTTATTTCTCCACTATTTTTTCTTATCGTATACAAAATTGAAAACAGGGTTACAGGTTAGAGTTAACTATGCCTTTTTCTCAGCCTTCTGCCAGAGATGAAGAGTTTAAAAAGAAAATATATATCTTTTCGTCTGTACCCGCTCTGTTTTTTTTAATTCTGTTTATAATCCTGTTCAATCTTCAGATTATAAAGGGGCCTGACTACGAACTAAAAGCCAAATCAAACAGGGAGCAGTATGCAATACTTCCAGCTATAAGGGGTAAGATATACGATAGAACAGGAACAAAGGTTCTTGCTTCGAACAGGAGATCCTTTGTAATAACTGTTGTACCTCAAAACCTTCCAAGGAAGAAAAGCGAAAGAGAAAAAATATTGAGAAAACTGGCCTATCTGCTGGATATGAACGAAAAGGCAATTAACAGGATACTTAAACAGAAAAAGTATTCCAAGTACGGCACTTATGTTATAAAGAGCGATGTTCCCTTTGAAGTTGTAACATTTTTGGCCGAGCATAATAGAGATTTTCCCGGTGTTTACTGGAAGAGCAAACCACTGAGAGTATATCCTGAACATTCTCTTCTTTCCCATGTGCTGGGTTATGTTGGCCTTATAAGTGAAAAGGAGTTGCTTGAAAATGAAGGAAAGGGTTACAACCTTGAAAGTATTGTCGGTAAAAGCGGTATAGAGAAGATATATGATTCCCAGCTGAAGGGGACGGATGGGATTATAAAGAGAATAGTTGATGCCTCTAACCAGGTAACGGCCGAGATTATTGAAAAAGGAAAAGAGCCTGTACCCGGGAATAATATCTTTCTTTCTATTGATACCAGAATTCAGAGGATTGCGGAGGAGGCTCTTGGCAATAACATTGGAGCTGTTATTGTATCAAAACCTGCTACCGGTGAGATCCTTGCAATGGCTTCCTATCCCAGGTTCGATCCGAATCTTTTTGTAGGTGCTAAGAACAGGGACAGATTCAAAAAATTGCTGCTGGATAAGAGAAAGCCTTTTTTAAACAGAGCGGTGCAGGCCCAGTATCCTGCAGGTTCTATATTTAAGCTTGTTGATTCGATAGCAATCCTGGATACAGGAAAAGTAGATCCCGCAAGGGAGTTTACATGCGG
>JALXDB010000116.1 GCA_026990615.1 Spirochaetota bacterium | reverse complement strand
AATCCTATAAAATACCACACCCAACCGGGGATGCCATAGAATAGCTTGACCTTATCTCTACCCCACCTCCAGAAGTCATTTGCAAGTACTAACATCCCTGCAAATATCAGAGCCCAGCCCACATTTGAGAACCTGTCCGATACGCTAAAGACAATCTCCAGATTCTCATCGGACGAATAGGATAGAACACTGACCAGAATATATACAACTGCTGTAACCGTGATTATGATTAAAAATGGAAGCACACCTGGTGTTTTTAAAACTCCGAAGTAGTAGAGCATGACAAGTATCTCTCCGGCCAGAATGCTTGAAATCGCTCCGTATCTGTTTCCCTTTTTCCAGTATATACCGCCTATAACTGTAGGAGCCAGCACTCCAAGTCCGTTGAATGTTGTTTTTCTTATAAAGTTAAGAATAGTTGTGGGTGGATTGTATGATATGGCAAGACTGAATGCTCCTATTAAGACTGTTATCAGCCTGTCTACGGGAACATTCTTTTTCTTAAGATTCAATATATCAAGAGAGATCATAGATGTAAGAGTTAGAATTTGCGAATCCATTGTTGACATCAGGGCCGCTAAACTTCCGGTAAACAGCAGTGTACCCAGAACTGGTGATAGGTATCTTGCAATTAAAAGTGAAAAAACCGCATCCGTTTTTGACTTTTCCAGAACAGGGAAGCTGTACTTCCCCATTATTCCGATTGAAACTGTAACAAAAAACAGGAGGGTGGTTACTATTGGATACAGTATCATTGCCATTCTTAGATCCTGTTTGGTTTTGGAGGCCATAAACCTCTGAAACAGATGGGGAAACATTGGATCTGCAAAAAACCACAGGAGCATATATCCAAGCCATACTCCGGGTTTCATTGCACCCCCTCCCCCGGGCCTGGAAAATAATTCGGGATTTTTAGTGTACAGGGAATACCCGATCTTTGAAAAACCACCCAATAATTTTAAAAGCAGGAAAAAAGCGACAGATGTGAATACAATCATCATGGTCCCCTGTATCAGGTCAGTCCACACAATAGACCTCATTCCCCCCGTCGATACATAGATAACCACAAAGAGCGTTATAACAACGGCACCGGTGAAGTATGGAAGACCCGTGAGGGAGTGTAGAGATTTCCCGGCTGATATTGCCTGAATTGAAATGTAGGGGAGGGTAAAGAGTATCATAATAGATGCAAACAGAATTTTTAGAAACTTTGATCTGTATCTATCAAATATGAAATCGGCAGGGGTTATATAGCCCCTTTCTCTCGAGAGAATCATGATTTTCTCGCCTATTATATAGAAGGAAAGGGCCATAAATCCCGTACCAAATCCCATAATTGGGTAAAAAGCAAAACCTATTCTATAGCCTGCACCCGAGAAACCAAAAATTGTAAAGGCGCTGAAGTTTGTTGCGGCAAGTGTGAAAAATAGGAGTATATTTTTAAGCTTTCTACCAGCAAGGAAAAACTCTTCTATGCTTTTTCCAGAGATCCTTCTGAAGATTAATCCTATAAACAGTGTAAGAAGTAAGTAGGACAGAATAATAGAAAACTTAACGTTCATTGTACTCCTCCCGTTTTAATCTTTAAATGTGTTAATGGATTTTGAAAGATCTTGGTTTTTTTAAAAAGTCTAAATGCAATAAAAAAAGCCACCCCGACCATACGAGTCTGGGTGGCTTTAAAAGCCTATTACATAACTCGTTAAAAGATTTAAACTTTAAAAATACTATTTCTGCCTATCTATTTTTATAAACTTTTAACAGGAAAGTCAATTTAATTTTTTAAAGATTGACAAAGTTTTGTTTGATATTTTTTGAATTTATTTTACAGATCTGTTATTTTTTATAAAACATACTGGATTAATCGGTTTGTATTCTGTAATAAGATTTAACGGGATATAAATATTTAGGTAAAAATATTTAAGAAGATTGCACAGTCTGGTTAATTGTAATGATCTTACCGGAGGCTAATTAACAAGTATGGCTACGCCATATGAATGAATTACAAACATCTGAAGGATTACTCGTACGAAATTGATGAAATTACCAATGGAGAATTAGATAAAGCAGTTGATAACGCAATCTCCGATTAAATAGGAGGCAGATTATTACCTTTAAATCACTAACTATGGTGCAGATAGATTAAATGTTCGAACATACATATCTTAAATAAAATGTAATTTTATGTCACTTTTTGTTAAAATATTATTGAC
>JALXDB010000115.1 GCA_026990615.1 Spirochaetota bacterium | reverse complement strand
GTATTTGTTAAAATAGCAGATGTATAAGCACCAAGCCCCAAAATTGCTGCAAAACCGAAGTTTACAACATTTATAAATCCAGCAGTAAAATCGAAGGCTACAGCCTGAGCTCCCAGAAACGCTCCTACAACAAGCCATCTTAATATATATTCATCGTTAAAAGGAGGAATAAAGGGCAGAATAAGGACCACACCCAGAGCAATCAAGCCCGGAACATTAAAACCCACGTAGGATAGTGCCTTTTTAATCCCTCCCTGAGCATTCATCTTTGAATTATTGTACACAGCCATACAGACCTCGCTTATATTTATGTGTATTTTTTATTGTTCTTGTATACCTTTAACCTCGCTGCCAAATATGCCCGAAGGGGCGACAATCAGAATAAACATCATAACAAGGGTTGGAATTACATCTTCCCATGCTATACCGGTAAACTGCTGAGTTGCAGTCTGAAGAAAAGCGACAATAAACCCTCCCACTATAGCACCAGGTACATTTCCAAAACCTACAAGCATAACCACATACCAGGCGAAGTAGAGAGGTTTTAACCCGACCGTCGGGTAAGCCTGAAACATAAATAAAAGAGCAGCCCCTGCTAATGCCGCCAGGGCAGTGGCAAGGCCGAACGTGAGGGTATGAATAAAATCAATATTTATCCCAACAAGTTCCGCACCTGTTTCATCCTGTGAAACCGCTCGTATTGATCTTCCAGTTTTTGTTTTCTTTAGAAAATACCAGAATATAGCAATGCTTATCATTGCAACAAAAAAGGCCACTATTCTATCCACTGTAATATGGGCCCCGAAAATAACAACCGGTTTAACATCCCAGTAGCGGGGAATCCCTCTAAAATTCGGACCTAAAACAAGATTTGTCCCGTAGGATAGAATAAAAGATACTCCAACAGTAAGCAAAAAGGCGTTCATTACCCATCTTGCTCGTGTCCTCTTCCTGAGAGGATGAAAAACAAGCCTTTCAATTAAGGCGCCAAGAATAAACCCGGCCACCAGAGATGCAAAGAACCCGATAAATGGCCCTATCACCATTAGAAATTTGTTCGGATGATTTGCGAGATGGTTGTTTATCGGTGTAAAAACAAAGTATGCTACATAAGCACCAACCATGAATGATTCACCGTGTGCAAAGTTTGGAACATTCATTACACCCAGAATTATAGCAAGACCAACCGCAAGCAGGGCCCACATACCACCGGTTACAATAGCATTAAACACCTGCGACAATCCACCATCTATACCAACAGCTATTGCAATAACAATAGTGATAATTATGGCTATCCATGCCTTTGTATTCTTTCTAAACTTTTTTATCTCTCTTTTTTCTCTTCTCTCGTCGGATAAACTGGATAAGTTGTTGTTGCTTACTTTTGACATAGCAAACCTTCCCGTTTTAATTTCTTAATCAAACTGAACTGTTAAACTCCTAAATATATGTTCTTCACATGTTCATTATTCTGCAGTTCTCTGCTGCTTCCCTGCAGAACTATCTCGCCTTTTTCAAGAATATATGTCCTATCGGTAATATTCAAACTCGCCATAACATCCTGTTCAACAAGAAGTATTGTAAGCCCGTCGTTGTGTAACCTCACGAGTGTTTCAAAAACACTATCCGCAAGATTCGGCTGAAGACCAAGAGAAGGCTCATCAACTAAAAGCAATTTGGGTGAAGACATCAGCCCTCTTGCTATTGCAAGCATCTTTCTTTCGCCACCGCTCAGTGTACCCGCTAGCTGGGATTTCCTCTCCGCAAGTCTCGGGAAAAGATCGAAGATAAAATCCATTGTCTCCGCGACTTTTTTATCGTCATTTACAATAAATGCACCCATAAGCAGGTTTTCATAAACGGTCATATTTACAAACAGGTTCAAGTCCTCAGAAACGTAGCTTATCCCCCTGTGAATAATATCGTGGGTAGTCAACTCGGTAATATCCTCATCTTGAAAGACAATTTTACCGCTTGTTGGTTTTATTAATCCTGAGATGGTTCTCAGAGTTGTGGTCTTCCCGGCTCCATTAGGGCCGAGCAATGATACAAATTCGCCGTCTTCAACCTCAAGGCTAACATTTCTCAAAACTTGAAGAAACCCATATCCAGCATTAATTTTTTCTACCTTTAACAACTTGAAACTCCTTTTTATTATTTTTTCAGGCCTTTATTCTCTTTTTGCCGAGATAGGCCTCTATTACTCTTTCATTACT
>JALXDB010000114.1 GCA_026990615.1 Spirochaetota bacterium | reverse complement strand
AATCAGCTAAAAGCTTACATTGTCCACCATAAGAAAGAGATGGGACGGTATTTGGTTATATCATATTCAAAAAAACATAAGCCGATGCTTTCACAAAATAAAAAATTATTAATTGAATTATCTATTTATTTGTGATAAATTTCAAACCAAAAGTACTATTCTGGAGGAAACAAAAGTGAAGGGAAATGGCAAGATTATTAGTACAGAAGAAGCTGCAAGACTTCTTGGAGTATCTCAACAATCTGTAAGAAAGTGGTGCCAGAGCGGTAAAATCAGAGCCAAAACAACACCCGGTGGATTTTACAAAATAGAAAGATCCGAACTTGAAAGATTCAGACAAGAATACAATATGCCCAACCTCGACTCCAATGAATTTGTACTGATAATAGAAAACAACAAGGAAAGAATTAAGTTTATCAGCGGACTTCTGGAAATGCTGGATTTCGATGTTGTAACCGCTCAGGACCTCATAAGTATTGGAATCGCTATCGGTAACAATCGTCCGAGTTTTATAATTACCGGCACAAAACTTCCAAAACTATCCATTGACAATCTTCTTTCTTCCCTTTCCGACAATAGCGAGACAAAGAATCTGCCAGTTTTAATAATTGCTGAGGAAGGTGAAGACATTGAGGACCTTGTGAGCGAATATATGAATTCGCGTAAGATCACAATACTCCATGAACCCCTTGATATTCATCAATTTAAAAGAGAGGTTGAAAATTTATCCTGAACAATTCTTCAAATATTTCTTAATAGAGGGGTAAAAACATACCCCTCTTCCGTTCATATTTGAACAAAACGGGGAAGCTCTATTTTAAATACTGTTCCCCTGTCCGACCTGCTGTATACCCTGACTATTCCTTTATGGGCTTCAACAATTCTCTTTACAATAGTAAGGCCAAGTCCGGTCCCTCCCATGGCTCTGGAGCGAGCCTTGTCTACTCTGTAGAAACTTTCAAATATTCTATCGATGTCCTTTTCCGGGATTCCTATTCCTCTATCCTTAATCGAAATAAACACCTTCCTGTAATTTCCATCAAGCTCGACCTCCACATCATCACTGCTGTATTTTATTGCATTGTCAATTAGATTTATAAGTGCCAATTCTATTAAATGCTGATTTCCCCTTACAACAAACTCGTATTCATTACCCCTTACCAATACCTTCCTTCCAGGATACTTCTGTTTAATAACACTTACAGCATTTTCTATACACCTGTTAATAATTATCCTATCTTCAGGTAGATCTATTGCTCCGGCCTCTATCTTTGAAAGAGTTAGAAGGTCCTCTATTATATTCTCCATACGCAGAATATTCTTTTGGACAATCTTTAAGAACTTCTGAGACATCTGATCACTGGATATGGGGTTCATTTTAAACAATGTTTCAACAAAACCTTTTACCGATGTAATTGGGGTCCTTAACTCATGAGAAACATTTGCAACAAACTCCCTCCTGATATTCTCAAGCCTGTCTATCTTTGTTATATCATGCAGGGCAATAACAACACCTCTCATTTCACCAAATGGAGTACAGGTAAACTCTATCTTTCTTTCATCGGGAACATTTACAGTCGTAACTCCAGTAACCTTATCCTCACCCGATGTTATTGCCTCAACACCTTTCCTCATCTCTTCGGACATAACAAGGGAGAATAGATTTTTTCCCACTACATCCTTGCCCTGAAAACCAAAAATTTCCTTGGCGGATCTATTTATCTCTCTAATTCTTCCATTCCTATCAACTAGAATTATCCCCTCGTGCATACTCGACAGAATCTTAACCGTTTGATCTTTAACCAGTGAAAGCTCACCACGACCCCTAATTATACTATCCATCATTCTGCTTAATTCGGTGGATAGCAGATTCAATTCTCTGTTTCTAAAAACAGGCATATTTACCTTTTCCTCTCCATTCGAAAAGGCCCTAATTGAATCTGCTATCTGCATTATTGGATAGGTGACCTCTTTAATCATAAAGAGACTCAAAAATGAAACAACCGAGAATATTATTATTCCACCGAGAACCACAGTAGAGGTTGTTTTATTGATCGTTCTGTTAATCATATAAACGGGGATACCGAGTCTTATTATCATCGTGGGATATTTGTCAAATGTAAAATACCCGGCTATAAAAAACATCTTCAGTCCAACGTATTCGCTCCATCTGACACTCTTCCCCCACCCATATTTAATTGCATCCCTTATCTCCGGCTGATCAAGCTGGTTTCTCATCTTGAAGGGATTGTAATGGGTATCCAGCTGAACTTCGCCGTTCTTATTGATTATTGTTATCCTGGATTTCTCCTCAAGTCTCCACTTCTGCACTATCCCGGGCTTCTGAGTCTTTGAAAATATTTCGGCGAGTAAAAAGGCCTCGGTTTTAAACTCCCTCTCGAGGCTGGTGTAATAGGAACGCTGTATAATCGTTCTAAAAATCAAGCTTGTTGCCAATATGGTTAGAAAAATAAAGGCAACGGATACAATATAAATCTTCCAGTAAAATCCTGCAAGGCCACCTTCACGTTTCATCTTTCATTTTTCAACCTGTACCCCACACCTCTGACTGTTTCTATCATCCAGCCCTCGCTTCCAAGTTTTTTCCTCAGAGATGTAAGATGTACATCAATCGTCCTTTCAGTCACAAAGTCCACACTATTCCCCTGAATGTTCCCAAGAAGCTGCTTCCTTGTTAAGACCTTACCCTCGTTTAAGGCAAGAAGCTTTAGAATATTAAACTCTGTGGGGGTTAACTTAATTTCATTTTTATTTACAAGAACCTGATACTTCTGTGTATCTATTATTACAGGCCCAACTACTATAGGAGATAGGTTAGTTGATTCTGTATTTCTCGATTCCATCCTTCTGAATATTGCTTTTATTCTTGCAATGAGAATGTACATGGAAAAAGGTTTTGTAATGTAGTCATCTGCGCCAAGCTCAAGGCCGGTTATAACATCCTCCTCTTCACCTTTAGCAGTTAACATTACGATCGGTATATGATTTAAGTCTTTATCATTCTTTACAATCCTGCAGACATCAAGACCATCAAGACCAGGAAGCATTAGATCAAGAATTATGAGGTCCGGCCTTCTCTCCCTGATCATCTTTAGACCATTGCTTCCATCCGGTTGAGTGTAAACTCTGAACCCCTCTTTAGTCAGGTTATACTCGAGAAGTTCTCTTATATCCTCTTCATCATCTATTACAAGGATACTTTTGCCACCTGTCATATATCACCTCAAAGCAAAAGTAATTTACAATTTAATCTTAATTTTATATTAACATATTTTAAAGGAAAAACTAACACTAAATTTCTTATAGACAACACGTAAAAAATACTTACCGAAATAATAAAGGTAAAATCAAAAAAAATAGGGGCCTAATTACGGCCCCCATTTTTAATTTATTATATTCTGGCTTAACAACAGCTTTAAAATCAAACCTACATGCTAAAAACCCATGTAAGTCCAGGGCTCCACCTCGCAAAATTAATCCTTCATCGGGCCCACAACCTACGATTTTCATTATCACTCTGCCAGAACTTCCAGTATTACCCTACCAGCACCTTCTCTTTATATATTATCCAGATATTCTATTTACCTCTATCCAATCCAGTAAAGATATATAACATACAACGTACTACAAATTTTTAATAACACCTGCTTCAGGTCGGTAGTTTAGACCAAATTTCAAGTCCTGAAAGATCAGTAGATTGCCTCTTCGGTTTCAATATCAAAGAGATGAGATTTTTCAAGGTCAACTACAAATCCGACCTCCTGTCCAAGTTCTGCTTTATAGTGGCTAGGTACCCTTGTTACAAAGCTGTCCTTGCCAGAGGTCAGATATAAATATATCTCGGAGCCCAGAGGCTCTATAACCTCTACCCTGGCCTTGATAAGTTTACCCTCTTTTTCCTCTGGTTTAACTATATTTTCATCTATCAGATCTTCAGGCCTAAAACCGAATATTGCCTTTTTACCTTCGTAGTCCTTAACCTTCTCATAGGCATCCTTTTTAACCAGAACAGTAAAATTACCGTTTTTCACATAGTAATCATTGCCCTGTCTTACGACCTCAACCTCTATAAAGTTCATGGGTGGGCTTCCTATAAAACCAGCTACGAACTTGTTTACAGGATGATTGTAGAGTGTTAAAGGATCCGATACCTGCTGGATTATTCCATCTTTCATTACCACAATCCTGTTACCCATGGTCATAGCTTCAACCTGGTCATGGGTTACGTAAATCATCGTTGCCTGCAAACTCTGATGCAGTTTGGCGAGCTCTGTTCTCATCTGAACCCTCAACTTGGCATCAAGGTTTGAAAGAGGCTCATCAAAAAGAAATACGGCGGGGTTTCTTACAATTGCCCTACCAACAGCAACACGCTGTCTCTGGCCACCCGATAGAGCTTTCGGTTTTCTATCAAGAAGATGCTCTATATCGAGGATTCTAGCCGCTTCCCTTACCCTTCTATCAATCTCATCTTTGGGAATCTTCCTGAGTTCAAGTCCAAAAGAAAGGTTCTTGTAGACATTCATATGGGGATAAAGGGCGTAGTTTTGAAATACCATTGCGATATCTCTGTCTTTTGGTGGAACATCATTAACAAGCCTGTCCCCGATATAAATCTCACCGGAGGTTATCTCCTCAAGCCCTGCGATGCACCTGAGTGTTGTAGATTTTCCGCATCCGGAGGGACCTACAAGAACGACAAACTCCTTGTCCGCTACTGTCAGATTAAAATCCTTAACTGCAAGCACGTTTCCTTCAAAAACCTTTGTCACATTTTTTAATGTTACTTCAGCCATACTCTTCCTCCAAATTCAGAATGTAAACGTTAACATTGAAAATATTACTATATTACAAATCACAACATTATTTAAACACTTTTTTCGTTGATTGTCAACATAAATAATGAAATTATTACCTTACAACAGACTTTTCAACCCGTTTCAGCCCAAAACCCCATAATACAGCTTAAAATTTAGATGTAAACGTTTACCCTTGACTAAATTTCAATTAAATTGTAAAATAGCTATCATAGCAGGAGATATACAGTGGTTACAATAAGAGACGTTGCAAGAGAAGCTGGAGTATCTATAGCAACAGTTTCAAGAATACTTAACAACAAAGGATCTCACAGCGATGCTGTTGTAAAAAAAGTGCTTAATGCTGCAGAAAAGTTGAACTACGCCATAAATGTAAACGGTAAGAGGCTTAAAACAGGGATTAAAAATACAATTGGCATTATCCTTCCAGAGTACTTTTTGTACACATATCCGAATATGCTCGCAACCTTAATCAACGAAATATATGCCAGGTCCTTTTACCCCGAGCTTAATCTTAATTTAAACCTTGACCAATGCTTCCATCTTCTCAGATCTGGAAGATACGACGGAGTTATAGTGGTAGAACCTGAAAATCAGGAGAGAATAATCCATAATATTATTAAAGAGGAGTACCATACTGTTTTTCTCGGAGGAGATATTTCAAGAGAAGATATTAACTTTGTTGAAATCGACTACTTTCAGGCTGGCTATCTCGCCGCTAAAAGATTGATAAAGGCAAACCACAGTAATATAATGTTTCTCACAGATAACCGGCCACTAAATATCTTTGCCGAAATAAAAAGGGGATATCTCTTTGCCCACGATGAATACGGCATACAGTACTACGAAGAGTTTATTATAGACAGGTCTCAGCTTGAAGAGAGTTCAGAAGATCTAAAGGAAAAGATAGATAGAACAACGGCTGTCTTCAGCATCGACCACAAACTTTCACAGCTATTAATCAAAATACTCTTAAAATTAAACAAAAAAATCCCCGAAGATCTATCCTTTATAACATGCGGAGATGATTTTAACACTGAGACTATTTTCCCCGAGCTAACCACAGTGATTATACCGGTCGAACAGGCGGTGTCCCTCGCCGCCGAAATGCTAACAAGGGAGATTCTTACAGGTGACAGAATTATAAAACGGGTAAAATTGATGGCGCAAATTAAAGAGAAGGGATCCGTGTTAAAGAGATTGACCAAAAAATAATTAATTAATATTCTAACAGAAAAAGTAAGGAGAGGAAGTAATGGATATTATTACAAGGCTCGACGAGATACTCAGGGAGGCGAAGTCTGATATCGAGAAGGTCAGTAACTTTGAAGAACTTGAAAAAATAAGGGTGAAATATCTGGGGAGGAAAAGTGAGATTACCAATATATTGAAATCGCTTGGAGAACTTCCAAAGGAGATAAGGCCTTCGGCCGGGAAAAAATCAAATCTTGTAAAAAATGAAATATCAAAACTTCTTGAAAATAAAAACGCACAGTTGGAAGAGAAAATATTCAATGAACTCATCAAAAAGGAATCAATCGATATAACAGAGCCCGGGGAGAAGATTCCCATAGGCCATATGCATCCCATCACCAGAATGAGGATGGAAGTCGAAGATATCTTTACTTCAATGGGTTTTGCAATAATGTCTGGACCCGAAATCGAACTTGAATACTACAATTTTGAGGCTCTAAATATTCCCAAGGACCATCCTGCAAGGGATATGCAGGATACCATATGGACAGAAGATGGAAATCTCTTAAGAACCCACACATCCTGTGTCCAAATAAGGACAATGGAAAAGTTTAAACCACCCATCCGAGCGATCGCACCGGGCCGTGTTTTTAGATACGAAGAGACAGATGCTTCTCACGAACATACCTTCTATCAGGTCGAAGGGTTAATGATAGATAGAAATATATCAGTCGCAAACCTCATAGCTGTTATGAAAACAATGTTAAAAGAGGTTTTCAAAAGGGATGTAAAGGTAAGGCTGAGACCCGGATATTTCCCGTTTGTAGAGCCAGGATTTGAACTCGATATAAACTGCCTCATATGCGGCGGAAAGGGATGCCCCGTATGTAAGTACTCCGGTTGGGTTGAACTTCTGCCATGCGGGATGGTACATCCCAATGTTCTCAAAGCCGGAGGTATAGATCCCAATGAATACTCGGGCTTTGCCTTCGGGATGGGGTTGGACAGACTTGTTATGATGAGGTACGAAATTAACGATATAAGATTGTTTCACAGCGGAGACTTAAGATTTCTGGAGCAGTTTTAACATGATATATGACATGGAAAAAGAGGGAAATGGCCTCTTAATGCAGGAACTTGAAAAGTATATTAAAGAAAACTACACGGTATGTGAAGTTGGAAGCGGTTACTGCAATTTTCTTGAGAACCTGGTAAAAAAATATAAGGTTACCGGTATAGGTGTTGACCCCTATGGCATAAGCAAAAAGAGCGAAAATCTAAGCTGCTACAACATTGAAGCGGAAAAAATATCAGGCTTAAACCTCACATTTAATATTATATATTCAATCCGGAGTTTCCATCACATTACATGGCCCGAAATGTTCATAAAAGAATCCCACAGATGCCTGAAAAAAGGAGGCTGCCTCATAACCGTTGACTGGAAATGGGGCACAGATACAGGCATAAACGAAAGGTACTACAGCCTTGCAGAAGTTGAAGAGATGTATACCGACAACGGATTTAAAATATTAACCAAAATTAATGGAAACTACAACTTCTGCCTCACCGGGAT
>JALXDB010000113.1 GCA_026990615.1 Spirochaetota bacterium | reverse complement strand
CTTTAATAGAGGCATAAAAAAATAGAATGAAATAAATATATACGGAATAAATATATAGGAAAAAATTCTACGGTATGAATATTTCCAACTTTGCAAAAATTTTCAGACCAAATCAAACTAGAGCGCAAATCGACCTTTCACTATCAGGGCTAAGCATTTTACGAAGTACAATGTAGAAAATACATAATGTTATACTTTTAATACTAAAAATGGCGTGTAACTTATATATTTAAAAACTAGATTTCCACTCTACCAAATATACAAGACTTAGATACAGATCTGTTTGTACTTTAACCCGATCTCCCCGGACCCGTAACTTGCCATAAAATCACACTGCTTTTCACAAAAAAGTTTATCAATTTTACCGAATGGCATGCTCAACAATAACCAACTATACTCTCCATTCAAACGATAGACTAACCTCTCTTTCTCTTTTCTATTATAGTATCTACAGCCTCTCTAAACCCGCGTGCAGAACTATTTTCAGTTATATAAGTCGGATAGTACTTCAATTTTTTGGCAAACCTTTTAATATTTGCAACCGCTATCGTTGTATCAAAGGCTTCAAACATCGGCTCATCATTCAACGAATCCCCTATAAAGGTGATCCTATCCAATTCATCATCAAGATCACCACCATAAAAATCTCTGTAAAATGCTTTTATCCCTGTCAACTTATCAAAATTCCCAAACCAGCAATTGACATGAATACTGGAAACCTTGTATTTCGCCCCTTCTTCTTCAACTATCCTGCATATTTTTTCAACTTCTTCTTCACTCAGGGGCTTAACATCCTCACAGTAATCTATGGCAAGATCTACCAATCTAAAAGGCTGGTCTGCAGATATAGCACACCCCTTTACCTCACTCAACACCCGCTTTTCAATAGATTTGAGCCTTCTCTTTCCGTCTTCGATCTCTCTCTCAGTAAGCAGGATTTTCCTGTTCATTCTTCTATCTATTCTGTCGTAAGAGTAGTAGAATGCTCCGTTCTCACCCACAACCCCTTTTACCGGCCACATTCTGGCTATATGATCACACCAGCCGGCAGGTCTTCCAGTAACCGGAACCACATCGATTCCATTTCTGTGCAGGTCCCATATAGCCTGATACGATATATCAAGAATTAGCCCTTCATCCGTTATAGTATCATCTATATCTGTAAAAACGACCTTTAATCCCTTGCAGAAACCCTCATCAATCTGTTTTATATCTTTCAAGCTCACTCCTTCTCTGTGGATTGCATATAATGTTCAGATTAAAGATACTATAAATTATAATATTCGAGGAACTAAAGATTACAATCCTATCCTTCGCCAACTGTTGCTCTTATAACTGCATACCCTTCTTTTTCTATTGCAGTTGCAACCTTTTCCTGAAGCTCTTTTCCGGGGGTCAATGCAACCATATAACCTCCCATGCCGCCTCCTGTTAGTTTGGCGCCAAGAGCTCCCAGTTCAATTGCCCTGTTACAGAGGTAGATCAATCTTTCGTGGGACAACCCCATATCTATAAGTATCTTGTGATTCTCTGTCATAATTCTGCCGGCAGTTTCAAGGTCCCATCTTTCAAGCGCATCTTTCACTTTAAAAACCTGGTCCGTTATTAGATCCATCTTTTTTTTGAATCCTTCGGGGTCCTTCTTCTTTTCGTTTTCAACTAGTTCATCCAGTTTTCTCGTGTCGGCCGAAACACCGCTGTTGGCAAGAACAACTTCAATCGGGCGTTTAACCTTTATCTTTTCAACGATTTTTTCATCCCCTTTTAGTTGATACAACATCAATCCACCGTAACAGGATGCTGTATTATCAACTCCGGATGGAGTTCCGTGATAGGCAAATTCGCCTTCCCACGCTATATGGTTGATCTCCTCGATTGAAAGACCGAGGTTGAACTCATCGTTTAATGCCCTTGCGAGGGCTACGCAACTAGCAGCGCTTGCACCAACACCGCTGCCCGCAAGAAGGTCACCACCAAAGGTTATCTTAAGACCAATCTTGCTGGTATCTATTTTCATTACTTCGAGGATTCTGTTGATCGATTCCTTCTGCATCTCTTCTTTGCTCTTTTTATACCCCGGAACTTCCTTTCTGTTATCTTCAAGTATCCATCCCGTTCCGTCAATTCTCTCCACCACACATTCGGTTACATAGGGTATCGAAGATACTATTGCCGGTACCCCTTCAAGAACAAATTGATCACCGATTAAAATTGTCTTTCCGTATCCTGTACCTCTTCCCATTGTTTTTCTCCTCCATATTTTAAATTCTTAACAGAAAATATTTGCTGAATTTTAAATGTTAATCCACTACCATTCTGACCTTTTTAACCAATTATACAGGTAACACATTACAAGAATTTAAAAGCTTTATAAAATCCGCCCTCTGTTTTTTAATTTAAGTCTTAAAATTCTACCGGGTCTCTGTACAGAGTGTCTCAATAGACGTTATTCTACTTATCTTTATCATTTTTAACATATTCTTTGAAAAAGATTACCCGGTTCTCATATGGAGCATTCAAACAAATTTTGTTTTATTCACCTTTGATTTAGAATTTTTTCCATTTCATCGACCAACTGCTGTTCTTTTCCTATATCCACTGTTGTTGCCGCTGTTAAAGAATGGCATGCATCGGAAAATCCACCGAGCTTCGCTGTTGCTTCGGGCAGAAGTTTATTTAAGCCCATGATTTCTCCGCCCCTTATTCTATCCTCCATTGCCGGGGGAACTCTCATAGAAACCTTCACCTGATTAATTTCAATCTCACCAAACCCCGGAAGAGTGTTCGGTATAACCTGAAAACCTGCTATATATTTATCAGCATCAATAAAGTCCAATCTCTTTATATAATCACAGAATACCCCTATCATCTTAACCCCCATCGGAGAAAACCTTTCTCCAACACTGAACCACTGGATATGAGGTGTAATTTTTAATCCACCCCTTCTTAATCTATCTATTTCCGAACTGAAGCGTTCATCTTTAATCTTCCTGAGCCTGCCCACCATTTCATCAGACTCCTCGCTGAACCCCTCAAGACAAACCCTTACTCCCATTTCAGGCCCGTTCTGGTAAAAACCAACGCCTCCGAGGGTATCAAGATAATCTTCAAACTCAACCCCGTACATATCCCCCTTTGCAGCTTTAAAGATATACCTGTATCCCTCTCGGCTGCTTTCGTCTATTGAAACCTTCCCCTGCCTAACAGCCTCAAGGGTTACTTCAAGATTTTCACTCACGAGCTTGCCATCCACAAAAAACTCATCACCCACAGCCCCAAGGGATGCTACCCAGGCCATATCCTCGTTTTCCTCATTCATCAATCTGGCAAAATGATAGCACGTCACTGAAGCGGATATATCCCTGTCGCCCTTTAAACCGAACAGTTCGGGGTCAAGGTTGATCACATGATCGTCTCCGGACTTTTCCGCTTCATGATGGTCAAGAATAATGACAAGATTCCTTCCCCCGTTCATACGGGCAATTATTGGATCGATCCTTCCTGCAAAATCTGCGAAAACTATAATTTCACCATTCATATCAAATATTTTTTTTAGAACCGCCGGATACGGTTTCTCCAGAGATACCCTTTCTACGCTGTATCCATCCCTTTCAAACGCCTTTTTTAAAATAGCACCAGATGTCAACCCGTCCGTATCGTTATGATGAAATAGATGGATTTTATCAGACGGCCATTCTCTCAATCTTTTAATCCCATGTTTCATCGCTTCGACTAAATCTCTGTTCATTTTAAACTCCAAAAATTAAGCTTCACCCTGCTGTTTGGTAATTCTACCCGAAAAGAGGCCTATAATAACCGTAGCAACCACCAGAATGGTAGAAATTGCGTTTATTTTCGGGGATAAACCGAATCTCAGCATGGAATAGATCTGAATCGGCAGTGTACGGTCATTCCCGACTAGAAACAGGGTGGTATTAAAGTTGTCAAAAGACAGTAAAAATGAGAGGGACGCCGCCGATATAAGTGCAGGCTTTAAATAGGGAAGGGTGATCTTTAATATTGCCTTGGGTTTGCTTGCCCCGAGGTCCTGAGCCGCCTCTTCCAGTGCTGTATCAAACTTTCTCAACCTCGACATAATGGTTAGCATTGCAAAAGATATGATAAATGAAGACTGACCGAGTACAACAGCTTTTAAGCCAGGTTGAAAATGGAGCTTATACAAAAATATTAGAATAGAAACTCCGAGAATAACTCCGGGAGTAATTATAGGAGAGAGAGCTACAGCATAAAAGGCTCCCTGTCCAAAAAATCTGTACCTGACAAGAGCAAAAGATGTAAAAGTTGCAACAGAAACGCTGAGTATAGTAACGGCAAATGCAACAGCCAGAGAATTTAGCAGGGATTCCTTCAGCATACTATCCGCAAACAGTGCCTTATACCACTTTAGGGTAAGTCCCTTCATAGGAAGGGTCGGGGCAGGTGCTGTATTAAATGATAGTATTATAACAATTACAAGCGGTCCAAGTAGATATATTAGAAATAAAACAAGGAAAACTCTGTAAAAAATCCGTTCAAATCTGCTTATCTGCATATCAATCTTCCTCTATTACATCGGTTAATTTCAAACCTGTTATTTTTATCACACTAAAAATAAATAGGAGCGTTAGTATCAAAAGAGTAAATGCAAGAGCAGAGCCAAGCCTCCAGTTCATCGCTTTGAAAAATTTGTTGTATATGAGCTCTGTAAACCATATCTCCTTTTTACCGCCAAGAAGTGTGGGAGCAATATACGTTCCTATTGAAAGCATAAAAACCATTATACTGCCGGACATAATTCCTGGAATGCTGTAGGGGATTATTATCTTTCGAAAAACATTAAATCTATTTGCACCAAGGTCCTGGGCCGCTTCTATCAGAGAATTATCCATTCCTTCAAGGGTGGAGTATATCGGCAAAATCATAAACAACAGATAGTTGTAGACAAGCCCTACTGTAACCGAAAAACTGTTGTACAGCAGGCTCAGGGGCTGTTTTATCAGATGAAGTCTCATAAGAAAAGTGTTAATAACACCTTTATCCCCCAGTATAATCATCCAAGAAAATGTTCTTATCAACTCGGATACCCAGAACGGAATTATCACAAGAATAAAGATTTTCTGGGCCAGCTCCCTCTTCGCAACCTTAGCAATATAGAAGGCTATCGGAAAACATACAAGAAAAGATACAAATGTTGTTAATACAGCAGCAAAAAGAGTCCTTAAAAATACCTTAATGTACAGGATGTTGGTAAAAAAATAGGCGTAATTTTTAAGAGTAAACCCCTTTTTATGGTATATTGGTCTGTATTTGAAAGAATCAAGAAACATCTGAAATTGCGGGATTATAATGAGCATCATAACCCAAAGAATACCCGGCAATAGCAGAATAAACAGTGTCAGATTCCTTCTAAGCCTGTCTTTGTTATGAATCATCACTAAACTTCTCATTCTAAAACACCTGCCTGTATCTTTTGAACTTTTAAAACTACAGGATTATCCCTGTCCCAGGAAAGATAAATAGTTCCACCTATCTTATGCATCTCCGATTTTGAGAGGTTTGGAACAAAAACATTGATATTTAGTCCATTGTCAGTTGTTACCTCATACCTTGTTACCTGGCCTTCAAATATTACGGATTTCACCTTCCCCTTAACTTTGTTAACGTTGCTACCAATATCGTTTTTATCCTTCGCTATTCTTATCATCTCGGGTCTGATAAAATAATTAACCTTTTCGCCTTTCACAACGTCCTGTCCCTTTCTTCCAATAAGCCTTATCCCCGATGCCTCCACCTCAACATAATTTCCGCTTATGTCAATAACCTCGGCATCTATTTTGTTGTTCTCCCCAACAAATTGAGCAACAAAGCTATTTACGGGTTCGTAGTAAAGCTCATCAGGTGTGCCTATCTGCTGGATACGGCCCTGATTCATTACGGCAATCTTATTCGACATTACAAGAGCTTCACCTTGGTCGTGTGTTATGTAGATAAAGGTTGTCCCTATCCTCTCCTGTATTTTTTTAAGCTCTATCTTCATATGCTCTCTCAATTTAAGATCCAGGGCACCAAGTGGCTCATCGAGAAGTAAAACGGTTGGGTGCAGGACAAGAGCCCTTGCTATAGCAACCCTCTGCTTCTCACCACCGCTGAGCTGGTTTATCATTTTTTTCCCATACCCCTTTAGGTTAATAACTTCAAGCATTTCCTCAACGGCCTGTCTTATCTTTTTCTTGCTCTCACCCCTCATCACAAGACCAAAGGCGATGTTGTCAAAAACATTCATCATCGGAAACAGCGCCAAATTTTGAAACACCAGATTGGTCTTTCTTTTGTGGGGTGGAACCCCTTCCATAGGTTCGCCACCGACCCATATCTTCCCAGATGTGGGGACTTCAAACCCTGAAATCATCCTAAGTGTTGTTGTTTTACCGCACCCGCTCGGACCAAGTATCGAAAAGAAATCTCCCTTTTTAACTTCAAATGAAACATTATCGACGGCGAGTTTATTCCCAAACTTTTTTACAAGTTTCTCTACTTTAACATCAACCTGATTCAAAACTTCCTCCTTCTGCGATTTTCTTCAATTTCCTTTAATTAATAGAAATCTATTAAACTGTGCTATCTTTAAACTTTACCATTGCTTTTAAAAAATTTCTATTAATTAAAGGCGGAAGAGGTACAGACAAAGCCGACCTCTTCCGGCCCTTTTATCGCTACCCCAATGACCTACAGTTTATCTAACTGGTAAGATCTTGTATTTCTGTCTAATTACTTTGCTGCCTTCAATTTTTCGATGTACTCTGACATCATGTCAGACCACCAGCTGTACTCCTCGCCGTACCACCAGTAGTTTGTATCGGGCGGATATGATTCTTTCATCAACTTTGCCTGCTCTTCTGGCACGTAATCGAGAGCTCCTTTTACAGCAGACATGAAACCACCGAGCTCAATGAGTTTACCTGCATTTTTCGGCTCAAGCATGAAGTTTATCCATTTGTAGGCATTGTCAATATTCTCTGCTCCAACAGGCATTGCCACAGTATCGATCCAGGTCAGACATCCCTCTTTAGGAGCAATCCACTTGATGGGATTTCCCTGCTTTGCAAGGTACCAGCCCGTTCCATCCCAACCCATTCCAACAACGCAGCCGCCTGTCGTCATAAGCTCAATCTGCTCCTGTCTTGATGTCCAGTACTTCTTAACCAGGTGCTTTTTGGAAATAAGGAACTGGAGAACCTTATCAAGGATCGGCCTAGCAGTCTGTTCATCCTTGTAGATATCCCTCATCTGATGCCCGAGACCAAGGTATAAACCGGCCGCGATAAATGAATGGAGGGTAGCCCTGTAGGTAATCTTTCCGGCATACTTCTCATCAAACAGAGCACCGTAGGAATCTACTCCCTCGGGGATCTCTTTATAATTGTAGATAATACCCGATGCTCCAAAGGTGTAAGGCACGGCATACCTCTTGCCGTCGATGATACCACCGAGGCCCTCGGAACCCTTCAGAATTTTGGGCATAATATTATCGAGTTTGATCCTCGAGTCATCGAGCGGCTGGTAAAGCTTGTAATCCATTGCCTGCCTGACAAGTGTAACACTCGGATAAACAAGATCAGCAC
>JALXDB010000112.1 GCA_026990615.1 Spirochaetota bacterium | reverse complement strand
ATCAGGAACTCTTTTACCATGGAGCGGAGCTGTACCCTCAATCAGTTTAGCTTTTTTAACTGTAAAATTTAATTTAACGGAAGTATCTGCCAACATTAGAGTACCAAAGATTCTGATCTTACCCGTGTCACGGATGCTGTTTTTTAAATATCCTGTGATACTGAGAGTATCATTAACTTCCTGGATTTTAATTTTCTTAAATTTTAAGACAGGGATATAATAGAATTTTTTTAGAGTAAATGTGGGATCGTCTATATCGAGTACAAGCTTATAATACCCGATTCGAAATTTGCCATCGTTTTTTATTACTGCCACGTAAGTAGAATCCTTATTTTCACTGATAGAGTAAGTATAAGTTTCTCGCTTTGAAATCAATTTCAATTTTATTTTCTGGGTATCAATAGATAGTCTTTTCTTTTTTATTTGATCAACTAAGCGAAACTTTATTTTTTTAATCAGGTTATAGTCGGAGATAATTTCAGGGAGGTCATTCAAAATTACGGGTTTTAAATATGTTGGTCCGTAAATAATATTAAAAATTATCCGCGAGCTTTTCTCATTCTCCCGCTTATAGATTTTAAATTTCCACTGTCCTTTCACGGGTCGTCGGAGGGTAATTATTTTGAAACATTCACTTAGCGTATCACTAACAACAACTTTTTCCGGGGAAGATATCTCAATTAATGGAAATGTGCAGTTGTATCCCGAGATATAAAACTTCAAATAATCTATGAATGGTGGGACCTGGAACAATGAAGAATCGACAACTGAAAAAACGGATATTGGCCTGTAGTTTATTAATTTTAGTATTTCAGCTATTAGACGCTCAATATCAGATGGATTATCAAAATAAAACAGATTTCCAGCTGTGGCTATAGAAAATTTTTTCCAGAACCTATTTATGAAAGGGAGGTTTCTACTCAAAAGAAAAGTAAATAGAGAAATCCGTTTTGTAATAAGGGTATCAATGTATGTCTTCTCAACCTGGCCGAGTAATTTTTTCCTTACTTCATCATTTGTGGGACGTGAGCCCTCTTTGGGCCATGGCTGACCATCTGTTATTAAGATTAAAATATTTCTGGAATTTCTTGATTCAGGAAATTGATTAATTGCCTTTTTAAATGCATCGTAAAAGTTAGTGTATGACTCAAAAAAGTTCTCCTTTTTTTTAAGCACATTTAAATCTATTTCAGTTACATTTTTCAGGGGGATAATTACTCTGGCTGGGTCTCCAAAACTGATGTAAGAGAAATTTATGTTCAAATTTAGAGTTTTCAGAAAACTTACTGTTCGAAGCAGAGCTTCCTTCCGCTGATGTGTAGGGTCATATTTCTTATAAACAGATGGTGAGTTATCAAGCATACAGACGATGTTTATGGGTTTTTGGGCAACATTCAGTAGAAATAAAATGAAGAGTGCCATCATCTGGCTTTTTTGGTTGACTTTTTAGATTTTTTCTTGTTTTTCTGTTCGAACAGCTTGCGGAATTCCTTGAACCACCTGTCTTTAGAGCTTAAATCATCAAATTTTATGTTGCCATACCTATAGTATATTACAGTTAATGTATCTCTATCAGAATGGTAAATTATTGGTTCTTTTATAACTGTCTCAGATTCACCAGCATCTTTTATTACAAATCTTGAAGGAATTTCCCTCACGAGTTTATCTCTCAACAATCTATATGAAATTTCCCCGATTACGGGAGGGATACCAACATATGCTCTGGAAGAAACATGATCAAAGGAGCTAAGTGACCAGTAAGGATAAGCTTCCTTCTCGAGCTTTTTATAATCTATAATTGATTTATTATCAGGTATGTCTTTTAAGAAAAATTCAACGGTTAATTCTTGAACTTCGTTCTCCAACTTATTTTTCAAGTGGTTCTCTAATTCTGACTTAATCAATTTGCTTATATTCTTTAGTTCACTCTCAATCTCTTTAGATTCTGCTTTTCCGGCTTTTTCTTTATCTTCACCATCTTTATCGACCCAATTGCTTATTATTAAATCGGGCATTTTCTCTTTTATCTGGTTTTTTGCAGATTCAATATCACCTCTATATTTCAAATCAAAATGCTCAGCGAACCTTTTTGCACTATCCCTTATATTGGTATTTAGAACTCCGTAATCGATATATCTCTCCATACTCTCCACTATTTCTTCTTCCTTTCCTGGTATATCGCTAAGCATAGAATCTAATTGGGATTTTTCTTTTTGGACTCCAAT
>JALXDB010000111.1 GCA_026990615.1 Spirochaetota bacterium | reverse complement strand
CTGTTGTATTCTGTACGGAAAGCCGATTATAGCCGGGTTTAACAAATTTTTCACATTACTATTTTATAAGAAAATTATAATAAGTCAAAATAAAATTTTAAATTATACAAAAAATAAATTAACAGTGACGGAGAGTTATGCTATAATTTTGTTATATATTTGTCATTCTTAGTTGCTTTAATTATTATTTTGGCAGAACATACTTCAATAATTCAAGGAGCATTAAAATGTACAGAGATAAACCTCTCAGTTATTTTTTGGACAAACTCTGTTCCAACAGCCCCGAACCCGGTGGTGGCAGCGCCTCGGCCTTAGTCGGAGCAATTGCTGCAAGTCTCGCAGGGATGCTTGCCTCTCTTACAATAAACAAAAAAGGTTATGAAGATCAGTGGGAGAAGATGAAAGAGTACTATGAAAAAGCTAAAAAGCTGAAAGATGAAATGCTGGAATTGCTTCAAAAGGACACAGAAGCCTTTGATGATGCCGCAAAAGCCTTTAAACTACCAAAGAATACAGAAGAAGAGAAAAAGATCAGAGCCGAGGCGATTGAGACCGGGCTAAAAAAGGCAACTCAGGTCCCTCTATCAATTATGGAGAAGAGCCTCGAAATTTCAAGGCTTGCCCTCGAGGTACTAAAAAAAGGAAATAAAATGGCCATAACAGACGGAGCTATCTCTGCTATATTTGCAAATGCCACAGCCGTAGGCGCCATGTTTAACGTAAGAATAAACTTCACCTGGATGAAAGACAGGGAATACATAGAAAAAACAGAGCAAAGGCTGGATGAAATAATTAAAGAGACGGAAAAGATTAAAAATGAAGCCATGGAATACACATTAAATAAACTATAAAACAAATTAGAAGGAGGTACAAAGTGAGTGCAAAGGTTATTGATTGTGTAGCTATAGCAAATGAAATTAAAGAAGAATTGAAAAAAGAGATTGAAGAATGCAAGGCGAAGGGAGCAACAGTTGGAATCGCCACTCTCCTTGTTGGAGATGATTTTGGAGCGAGGATGTACAGAAAACAGGTTGAAAAGTTCTGCGAAGAGATGGGAGTAGAGTACATAAATGAAAATCCACCTGTTGATTCTTCAGAGGAGGATGTTGTAAATATTGTTAAATCTCTGAATGAAAATAAAAAGGTAAGCGGGATTCTTCCCTTGAGGCCATTTCCAGAACATATCTCGGATTATGCAATTATAAACAGCATCGATGTCAACAAAGATATCGACTGTTTTCATCCCTATAACATGGGTAAACTAACACTGGGAGAGATCACCTTCGCCCCTGCTACACCCTCTGCCTGCATCGAAATAATGGAGAGAGAGAGGTTGAACTTCGAGGGTGCTGAGATAGTTGTTGTCGGTCATTCGAACATAGTGGGCAAACCAATATCCCTACTGTGCCTTAATAGAAACGCCACGGTCACAACGACCCACATATATACCTCAATGGCTGGTAATCTGGCCAAACACACAACAGGTGCAGACGTGCTCATAGTTGCAGCCGGCAAGGCGGGGTTAATAACACCAGACCTGGTCAAAGAAGGCGCCTTTGTAATTGATGTAGGAATTAACAGGGTAAAAGTCCTTGATGAAAATGGCAACCCGGTGCTTAATGAAAAAGGGAAACCAAAAACCAAAACTGTCGGTGATGTAGATTTTGAAGCAGTTAAGGAGAAAGCCGGCAAAATCACCCCTGTACCCGGAGGTGTTGGGGCAATAACAAATATGATGCTCATGAGGAATGCTGTAAAAGCATGCAAGCTGCAAAACGGCCTGCTTTAAAAGCGGCTCATTATAGATATAGAATAATTTACTATTTGATTAAAACCGGCGTGATTAAAATTGCCGGATTCTGTCAGGTCTATGAGCAAACAGGTTAGCTAAAATATAGAAACCACCTGCCAAATATCAAGAGGGATTTTTTTGACAGGCACATTTTAAATGATAAAACAGTTTTAAAGATAAGAATAACTGATAATTTAAATAAAAACCTAAAGAAGCCCACCATACCTGGTGGACTTCTTCTCTCCTGAAAGGTACGGATTCCTTGAATAAAGCAGATATTTCATATTGTGCTAGTCTAAAAAGTCACAAATGTGTTTAAACCTATTTGCAAAAAACCGGTTACTATTTAAATCTTTATAGAAAATCCTTTTTACTTAAAAAGAGAAAATAAAATTGCTTTGCACTCAATAGGTTATTTCTTTCACTATCAAGATATC
>JALXDB010000110.1 GCA_026990615.1 Spirochaetota bacterium | reverse complement strand
ACGCAGTACAACGTGGAATCTCCGAGATGGGCCTTGAAAATGTAATAGACCCAGCCATTCAAAGCCATCTGGTTACGGCTGTAAAGGTGCCCAAAGATCCGAGGTTTGATTTTAACAGGTTCCACGATTACTGCTACGAAAGAGGTTTTACGATTTATCCAGGTAAAATGTTTAAACAGGATACTTTCAGAATTTGCAATCTGGGCCAGATCACAGAAGAGGATATAAATAACTTTTTCAAAGTTGCAAAGGAGGCATTCAGGGAAATGGGATTAGACATCCCGGTAAAGTAGTTCACTATCTTAAGGTTTTTATCAGTCGATGAACATAAGATGATTGTATACTCTTATAATCCTGAATGTATGGCTAAAGGGGTGTTTTGGATATTGAGATTTGTAACTTGAACTGTATTACGGTGAAATCCATCTGATTGACTATAGTAGCATTACGCCATATCTGAGTTAAAATATATCTTTTGGTGCTGCACTTTGTATAGTCCAGCCAGGAGGTGCCGACAGATAATGATTTTACAAATAGTTTTATCTCTATTGCTGATTAATGTTCAACCTCCGTTTTGATATTTGGGTAGTTAAAGTGAAGGAATGCTATAATGAGCATTCCTTTTTTATTGGAGACTGGTCATGAGTTATATATGGCTGATTAATCTAGAATTAATATGGAGCTTTTATTAGAATATTTAACTGGGGTGTAAAAGTGAAAGAGAGTTTGGATCGTCAGCACAGGCTTGAAGGAGATATAAATATCTCTGAAAAGAGGGTTAAATGGCAGAAAGAAAATCTTAATGAAGACACCTTTAGTGTTCTGAAAGAAGATGAAAAATATTTTTTGAAACAGTCGCTGTCAACTCCATGTTTGAATGTTCTAAAGGGTGCTTATGGTCCTTATATTGAGGATTTACAGGGTAGAAAGTACCTTGATTTTCATGGCAACAACGTTCATCAGGTGGGATTTGCCAACAAATTCGTTATTGATGCTATCAAAAGGCAGCTGGATGAACTTTCTTTTTGTACCAGAAGGTACACAAATAGAACTGTTGTGGAGTTTGCAAAAAAATTATCCGGGCTTGCACCTGGAAATCTTAACAAGGTATTGTTTGCTCCCGGTGGCGCTGAAGCAGTCAGCATGGCAATAAAACTTGCCCGGGTCTACACAAAAAGATATAAAATCATTTCTATGTGGGATTCTTTTCATGGAGCTACTTTGGATACAATATCTGTTGGCGGTGAGACCGTATTCAGGCAAGATATAGGGCCATTGATGACAGGTGTGGAACATGTTCCCCCTCCCGATAGCTACAGAAGGTTTATGGATATTGGTAAACCGGAAGAGTGGGAGATACTATGGGCAAAGTATATAGAATATATCCTAGAAAAAGAGGGCGATGTAGCTGCTGTTTTATCCGAACCGGTTAGAAGCACCCCATACGTTCCTTCAAAACAGTACTGGCGAATTATAAGAGATGCCTGCGACAAGCACGGGGCTTTACTAATATTTGACGAAATAACACATGCACTTGGCAGAACCGGCAGGTGGTTCACATGTCAGAATTATGATGTTAATCCGGACATACTGTGTGTGGGCAAAGGTTTGGGAGGTGGTATTTTCCCGATAGCTGGAATAATCGCCGATGAGAAGCTGGATGTTGCTGGCAGAACAGCTCTGGACCATTTTACCCATGAAAAATCTCCGGTCGGGGCGGCTGCAGGACTTGCGACTATAAAATATATTGAAGAAAATAACCTGCTGGAGCATGTCCGGAATCTTGGGAAATTGGCCCTTAAGAAGATGAACAGGATGCTGGAGAGGCACATGTTGATAGGTTCAGTCAGTGGAATAGGATTGCTTTTAGGCATAGAAATTGTGAGGGACAAGAAAAGTATGGAACCCGGTCTGGATGAAGCTGAAGAGATAATGTACAGATGCCTCTCCAAAGGATTGAGTTTTAAATTAACGATGGGTAATATACTGACTCTTACGCCTGCTCTGGTTATTACAGAAGAACAATTGATGACGGCGTTTAAAATTATAGATGAGTCTATTGCGGAGGTAGAAGGAGGGTAGAACTTGATTTATACAGTTTAATTTTTTTACCTTTTATGCCTACTTATCAACTGCAATTTTTATTTAATCTTGGGCCCGCCAGTTTGTTGTGTCCAGGAGGGTTTACTAAATCGTTTATTAGGGCCAATATCGAGCTTTCAATTTCAA
>JALXDB010000109.1 GCA_026990615.1 Spirochaetota bacterium | reverse complement strand
TTCTACCGTCGCTTTTTTCGAAGAAAACTCCAACCATGTTTTCCGAGAATATGGAAGAAATAACCTCTCCATTTCCTGCCATTCTCAATCCGTAGTCCTTATTTTTAGATATTTCAGAAGAAGACACCTTTGATCGATATCCCTTCAAGTAGGCACCCTTTTTGTTGCCAACGATCTTGGAATCAATCAATTTCACAGAGGAATTCTCGGAGTATATACCAAGCCCACAGTTACTAATCCTGATGTTGACAAACTTTGCTTCGGAATTCGAGACTATTACACCTTCGTTTTTTGCACCATCCACGATCAACCCTCTTATCGTTCCAACAGATGCACCATCTAGAATTACCAGGCCTCTGAGTACCGATTTAATTGTCGAATTTTCAACAGTACCAAAAGAACCTGCGAGATACCTAACCCCTCCCCAGATGGATTTGGATCCTATAATAGCATTCTTAATATTGAGCCGGCCTCCCCTTTCAACCTTAATAATAACACTCTCAGGAACAATCAAAGTTCCGGAAATTGTGGCAACTTCACCACTTTTGACAACGAATCCCTTTCTTTTAAGGTACTCATAGCCATAGACTTTTGGTGGCGTCGGCCTTTTAATCTTTACCTTTTTCTTCTGCTGTTTCTTAACGGTACTTTCCGGTTTTATCGCTTTTATTGCTATTGAGTAATCTTTATAAATATTTGATGGGGATAAAATGAAGTCGGCTTTAGCCGTGTGGTCTTCTATACTCGCTTCCTTTTGGACCGGCCTGAAACCGCTTTCGTTCCCTGCTCTGTCGATGGCTGTCACTGCAATGTAGAGTTTGCCTTCGGGAAGTTTTTGAGCATCGACCTCAAAATCGTAGTAGTTCTGTTTGGTCACAATAACTCCATCCCATCTATCTTTATAAACTCCATAGTAGACCCTGTATTTAACCACATCACTATCCCCGGACTTCCACGATACTCTGTACTTTCCGTTAATAAGCTTATATTTAACATCGTATACAGGTTGAGGGGGAACAGTATCATCAAGGACAACATTCTTCAACTCTTCAGATGGAGTGCTGAGATTTCCCGATTTATCTACCGCAAATACTCTGAAGCTGTACGGAATTGTATTGTCAACCAGAGGCTTCCCATTATAATCTCCCGAGATTGTAAATGATAACCTGTCCTTATCAGATTCCACCACTTTTGCCTTCTTTGGATTCCATGTCAAACCATCTTCAGAATAGAAAAGAAATGCTCCATTTTCCTTTTTTATCTGCACTACAAATCCTTTAAGGTCTTTTACCTTTATAACGTTCCATACAAGATCAATCCTATTGTTTTTTGCATAGGTATATCCAAGGTTGTAAGGCGGGGGTGGTTTTCTATCAGTCGTTTTAAAATACCCCAGTGCGTAGGAAAGTGACAGACCGTATCTATTCTTCGAATACACCCTGACCATGTAGTCCGTATTTTCGTCAAGACCTCCAAAAACACAGTAATTTTGTTTAATATCGCTGTACTTCTCAATAAGCTCTTTATCCTTTTTCCTGTATATCTCGCATGTATAACTGCTTGTATTCTCCATCCTATCCCAGCTCGCTTTTATAAAACTTTCTCCGGGTATACCGTAGTTAACCTCCTTCAATTCAAGTCCAGTGGGAATAGGAGGTCTTTTTAACTCCCTGGTCTTAGGTTTTATTTCTATTGATGTTGTTACAGGCCGGTACAGGGCTACAATCCGGTATTTACCTTTCGGTATACCAACAAACTTATAGGTTCCCTCGTTATCAGTTACAACCTGGTCAACTACTACTCCAGATTCATTCAGACATTGAACTACAATGCCTGAAACAGGATTTCCCTTCTCGTCAACTATTTTACCCGTTATGGTTCCTGTTTCCTGCTTTTTAATTATTACACCTTCATTCTGCGTCTCTGATACTGAAGGTACGGCCTTCTGATTTGTTGCTTCTTCTATTACCTTTTCCCCTCCTGAAGGAGATTCTTTAGCAGGTGTCTGAGCTTCCTCTTTGGGTGCTTCCTCACTCATTTTTGCCTTTTCTTCTTCCCCTGCCTTTTTTCCCCCGGCCATAGCATGAGGGACAAAACCCATAAGTAAAAATAGTACAAAGATAATGTATATTCTTTTCATATCCATCCTAATGCCAGAACTTTAATTTGTTGTATACTTTTGAAAATCCATCATTGGTTATGTTGCCCTCTGAAAGCCAGTAGCTTTTCGCAAGGTACAACAAGGGCTTCTTCACATCGGACAACCTTATACAATAAATAACTCCACTGTAGGATACAGTAATTATTTCCGGGTACTTATCATGATTTATATCAAATACAACTGGGGTAGCAAATAAATAATCATTTACATTGTATTCAGCAAGTAATGTTCCTGTTTTTCCGTCTATCGCCATCACTACTCCCGAAGGTACACTAACCACAACATCTAAAGCTTTATCCATATTAATATCAGCCAGAGCAATTCTACCAAAACTTGTAAGCTCTTCCGTCTCAAATGTCCAAAGTTTACGTCTTGTTTTAGCCTCTACTGCGCTAATGGCACCATCAACATTCATCACAACAATATCGACTTTTCCATTTCTATCCAGATCACCCGCAGAAGGAGAAATCTGAAATCTTCCCTCCAGATTTATGGTAAACAGCCTTCTGCCCGTACTGGAAAAGGCTGTGAGAATTCCGTTTTTGGTCAGAGTCAGAATATCCCTTACACCATCGCCGTCAACATCCGAAATAACCGGAGAACCTGTCGGAAGCCCGAATATCTTTCTCTTCCACAATCCCCAGCCTGTCTTACCATCTATTAAGTAGAGATAACCATCATCTCCATTTACAGCAACATCCTTTATTTTATCGCCGTTAACATCAACACCTGCGGGGCTTGATGCTACATCACCGCCAAGATCGGGAAATTTCCACAACTGAAACCCGGTTTTTCCATCAATAGCTGCGATTTCCATACCGAGTTCTGTAACTACAATATCATCAATACCATCACCATTGACATCAATAAGAAGAGGAGCTGATGTTACAGCATGTTCTAAAACGGTGTACCACAATCTTTCGAAATTATCGCTGTACGCTTCAATCCTGCCATTTTTATAGGTCAATATAAAATCTGAGTATCTATTGTCGTTAATTCTCGCAACTACAGGTGCATACATAGGCTCGTTCAACTCGAGCTGGTAAACCTCTCCGCCTTCTCTACCATCAAGTATTGTAATCTTCCCGTTTTTTGTCGAAAAAATGAAATCGGGGTACCTGTTTCTATCTATTCTGCCTACAGTACCGGAATAAACAGTTTTCCCAACTCCAGTTTCATTGAGAGCGGAAGGATATATCCACATTAAATCAAATCCCGTACTCTCCTTATTCGACAACTTTATCTTTTTGTATATATCTCTCTTCTCTATGGACCTGAGCTCTTCCTTACTATAAACGGGCGTTTCGCCGGGTAATCTCTTTTTAAGCTCTGAAACTTCAATCCTATTTATAGCTGCAATCGGATTTAGAATGTTCTCAATTTCAGATTTGATCTCGGGAGCAGTGGTTTTTGCCTTTAATTTTAACGTTTCTCTACCCTTCTCATTAAGAGGCTTTTCTAAACCGGCAGGGGCTACAGGCACCTCTTCTTTCTCCTGCCCTGCCGTCTCCTCTTCAATAGCAACTTCTTCTTTTTTGCCCTTCCCCTTGAACAACTTTTTAAAAGGAGATATTACTTTACTAAAGATAGACCTTTTTTCCCCACCGGCACCAGCCTGTTCACCGGCCGGAATATTGCTAATTCCCCCTTCTTTTGGTGTCTGAAGGGCCTGTTCTTTTGCTGTATATTTTTCTGTGTGTTCTTCACCCGGTTTTATCGCTACTTCTTTGTAAGCCCCCTGTTTGCCTGTTTTCTGTACCCCTTTAGTTTCCGGTTCCACATACACAGGCCTTTTTCTGAAAAACAACCTTTTTAATCCTGTGGGAATAGCTACTGCATCTCTCTGAGCAATATCTTCCTTTGATGGTTCCGGCAGTGTTAACTCTGTTTTGTTTCTGCCAAACCGGCTAAAAAGACCTACGATTTTTTTAAACAGGCCTCCTTGCTTCTCTTCAGGAGCTCCTGCCACCTGCTCTTCCTTTTTTTCTCCTTTACGAACTATTTCTTTTAAATTTTCCCTGTATATCCTCTCCTTGATAACCCCGCTTTTGGCCCCTGTGCCTTTTGTTACCTTTTCCTCCAGATAGGTACCTCCAAGAGATTTTGACACTGTAGAAGAAATTTTTGGTGTTATGAGCAGGAATATAATCATGATTGATACAATAATGATGACGGCTCCTGCCGATAGATACAGAAGCATCTTAATTTTATCACTGATTTTACTCTTTTTTGACGGATAAAAAAGCGCTACAACCGGTCCAAAAGAAATTCTGTCGCCATACGTCAAATTAACTCTGTCAATCTTCTTGCCATTGACAAGTGTAGTTTTATCTTCCGTAAGATCAATGAGTGTAAAGACGTTATTCTGTGTTTCTATTACAGCCTGATGCGGTGCAACATCTTCGTTCTCCAGAACAAGATTATTATCTTCGGCGCTTCCAATTGTAAATTTCGGAGAATCAAACTCGACCTCTTTGATTTCATTGTTTGGAAACCTGACTATAAGTTTTGCCATTCCCTTTCCTGCTACACTTTCTGTATTAGATTATAAACAAAACAGACCACAATAATTAATTTAATTAACAATACGCTTTATCTAAACTATTATCGACCTTTTCTTTGAAAAATAAATATTTCGACATATCTGTTTCTGATTACCAATGAATTAAATAGAGTTAAATAGAACTAAATAGATAAAACACCCCTAAAGTTTAATAAAATTATTTTAATAATATTGGCACCTTTTCATTAAAACCGGTATTCAAGGCTACTTTCCTTTCACTGTTCTCGCAACAGTGAGCAAAGCCACTTCATCGGCTCCGCATTCAATCAGAGCATATGAACAGGCGGATGCGGTTATCCCGGTGGTCATAACATCATCCAGAAGAAGAATCCTTTTTCCAGAAACATTGCCCTTAAATCTTCTCTTCACATATATTCTATCCTTCATATTGCTGTACCTGCCCTTTAAAGTTTTTAAACCACTTTGAGGTTTTGACCATCCTCTTCTGGATAAAAGGTTTCCATAAAAAGGTATACCTGTAAGACTCGAAAGCCTCCTTCCTATTATACCAGATTGATTGTATCCTCTCTTTAAAAATCTGAGAGGGTTTAGAGGTACAGGCACCAGAAGATCATACCCTCGTATAAATGCCCCTTTTCTACTGATCATGAAATCGGCGAATAGAAAACCGAGCTTCCACCTCGATTTAAACTTAAACTTGTGGATTAACTCTTTAACACTATCCCTGTAGACAAAAAGTGATTCATTCTTAATAAAAGAAAAGTTTAAACCACCGCAATTTTTGCACACAATGACTTCAATGCCTTTAACTGATACAGGAGCCCCGCATCTTATGCATGCCATACTGCTGTCTATAAACTCGAGATTGTTCATACATTGCGAACATATATAGTTCTCATCTTCCAGAAGCTGACCGCATACATTACATCTGTCAGGAAAAAGGTAATTCAGGAATGCAGCAATTACTCTGTTTAATTTAATAGACAGAACTTTTTTATACAGAGATATTCCTTTCTATTGATCAGATGGTAACCTACGGATAAATACTGTAGCTTTTTAATTTTCCATCATCTATCTCAATTTCTGCATAGTTTCCCGTTCTAAACGGGCCCGGATTGACAACAATTGTATTTCCAATCCTGTCCACACCCCGCCCCTCATGAATATGCCCGGTTAAAACAAAAACGGGCTGTGCATCTTCAATAAACTGCCTTACAGCACTGCTGCCAACATGTACCCCTCCGTGGGCTCTATCGCATATGGTATTTTTTGGAGGTTGGTGAGATACAAGAACCAACCATCTAACGGGATGAGAACCGGACGAAAAGTCATTTAATATTGACCTGAAAAAGGTTGAAAAATCACTTTCCGGAAACTCTGAAGGAGTTCTAGCCGGACATGATAGAGACCCTCCCACCCCTATAAACGTATAATCTCCAATCTCTTTATGTTTCCATGATATGCTGTAGCCCTTTTGCGAAAGGTAACTCTCCACCGATGGATAATCACAGTTGCCATAAACCGCCAATATGTTTTTATTGTACCTTTCAATAGATGAAATTACCTCCTCAGCTTTATCTCCGTCTCCGAAGTTGGTAATATCCCCGGCAATTAAGATTAAATCGGCTTCCGCTAACTTCTTTTCAATCCTAATGAGGCTATTCAACCTCCCATGAATATCCGTTAATCCTATGATCTTCATCTGAACCCCCCCGCTGGATTCCCCCTGTAATGTATTATTAAAACTCAATTGCTCGCAAGTTTATGAGCCCAACGAATAGGTTCGGGGAGCCTGTATTTTTTACAGCAATTTAAAACCACCTCCCGGGCTGATTCAAGAGATATCTTATTTCCTATAGATACGTATACAGGTTTTACACCGCTTCTCGTCCTCAAACAAACCCCTATAACCTCTTCTCTATCGATTAAATACGTATAGCTGCCCTTTTCATTCCCCGGCTCCTCGCACCTTCCGATTAGAATGGATTTTGCACAACCTATCGTGGGTTTGTCTGCCAGAACACCCAGATGGGAAGCCAGACCCAGTCTCCTGGGATGGGCAATCCCCTGGCCGTCCGCTATCAACACATCTGGTTCAGTTTCCACCATTTCAAGAACAGAGGCAAGAACCGGTATCTCCCTGAAAGATAAAAAGCCCGGAATATAGGGGAAATTCACCCTGCCATCGTAAACCTTTTCCTCAATTAAAATGCAATCCGGATACGAAAAAACGGCGCATGAGGCTCTCGCCACATCCCCGTGAAATCCGATATCCAGCCCGGCGACTGTTTTTACTTCACTGAATGAATCGTATTTAACTATACGTTCTGATAGAGATTTCTGCACAACTTTTGCTTCTTTAATGGAGATGCCCCAGCTATGAAGATTTTGTAACCTCATGGTTTTATTTATACCTTCGATTCATAACTTAAAATGAGTTTCAAATATCAATATAAAGATAATACCGGATCCAAACGAATCAAAAAAGGCTATTAATCTGTTTTTCTATACCTTTTTTCTTTTTTTCAATTATCTTTTCAGCCTCTTTCTTCTTTTTATCTATCTGCTTTTCCACTTGACTTTTCAGCAGGTCTCTAACAGACCTTTCAAGCATCTTCTTCTGTAACAAGAGCTCTTTCTGCTGTTTATAAATTAATTCTCTATAATTATCAATTTTTTGTTTGACCTCAAAATATTTTCCATCAATAGATTTAAGATACTCCTGCCTGTATTCTTCGTTTTTGTTTTTTAAAAAAGCCCTTATTTCTCCATCTACCCTACTGATCCTTTCAGAGTATATTCTTTTTAGATTTCTAATTATAATATTACCAATATTACTCTTAACCTTTATATCAACATTGGAGCTATCCATTACAATAGATGCTTTTAGATTTAGCCTGTCAATATTCGAAAAAAGTTCGTTTATCAGATCTTCCATTTCCTCACTCAAACCGGAAGCTTTTGGAGTTACAACCAGATTATGACCTTCAACATCAAG